>JBEGJG010000051.1:0-12026 GCA_041184705.1 Candidatus Eiseniibacteriota bacterium | reverse complement strand
GTGCCACGCCACCGTGAACTCGAGCGCGGTGTTGGGGAGCGCCTTCGTGAAGCGCTCGTAACCGAACTCGGCGTTGAGGCCGAGGTGCGTGCTCTGGTGCCGGGCGTTGCTGACCGGGTCCTGCACGGTGCGACGCTGGTTCTCGACCTTCACGTGATGGAACGACGGCCCGGCGCCCACATGCCAACGCGACGTCCCACCGCCACCGAACCACTGCACCTGCGAGGCGACGCCGGCGAGGTACGCGATGTAGTCGGGAAGTTGGGGTCCACGAACGGAGCGTCCTGATTGGAGACGTATCCGTTCCACGTGAACATGGGGCTCACCTGCCAGCCCCAGCGCGGGTTCTTCGTCTGGTAGCGGAAGTGGCCGATGAAGGTCAGGCGCGGGTTCGCGCCCTTGGCGTAGTCACCGCCGCTGAAGAAGTACGAGCTGCCGATCTGGGCTCCGATCGCCCCCCGGCCGGCGAGGGCCCCGCGGGTGGCGACGGAATCGGCCTTCTGGGCGTGGCTGGCGACGGGAACGACCAGCAGGGACGCGGCCAGAACGGTCGCGGCAAGGAGGCGCGACTTCATGCGTGGGAGGCTCCTGGAGGGGCGAGGACGAGGTGGCCCGGTACGATGAGCGCGGGACATTAGGCGTCCGCTCGTAAGGGTGTCAAGAATCGGTCCCCCTGCCGGATACCGGTTCCCGGGGGGCGTGGACACGCGGCCGGAGACGGGGGGCGACGAGGCCCCGGGCTGTCCGGTCTCCGCGCGGAGAACGCCCCTCTTGGAACCCCGGGGACGAGCCGCCGACCGATCGCCCTGCCCGCCTCGCCCCTGGGCTGGAACCCCCTGCCTGACCCTCTCGCGCACAACGAGTTCGGCGTCCTGCACGGTCCGTGACGGCACCTCGTCCCGGGGCGGTCCCGCGGGTGCGCCGTTCGTTGACACCCTCGCGCGGCGGCCCGTATCCTGCCCTACTCGCGTTTTTCCGTGTCCGCGCCGGGGGGGCCCTCGCCTTCCCGGCGGTCGACCGTATGGGGGAAGTCCATGACTCGCTCGGACCAGGGCAAACTGCTCGGCGTACTGGCCGCGACAGCGCTGTCCCTGTGGCTGCTCTACCCGTCGTACCAGTACTACTCGATGACCCCGGCCCAGCGTGAGGCCACGGAGCCGGCCCAGCTGGCCAAGCTCCGCAAGGACTCCATCCACCTCGGGCTCGACCTCCAGGGCGGCATGCAGCTGCTCCTCGAGGTGGACACCCAGGGTCTCAAGCCCGAGGAGGCGCGCGACGCCGTCGAGCGGGCCCGCGAGATCATCAACAACCGTATCGACCAGTTCGGCGTCGCCGAACCGCTCATCCAGATCGAGGGCGACGACCGCATCGCGGTGCAGCTGCCCGGTCTGACCGATCCGGGCCGTGCCAAGGACCTCATCGGCAAGACGGCGCTGCTCGAGTTCAAGCTCGTGCGCAACGCCACCGAGCAGCAGGCCCTGTTCACGCGCCTCGACAGCTGGCTCGCCGCGCGCGGCGTGGCCTCGGCCGACACCGGACTGGCGAGCGTGCCGCTCACCGGGCTCATGACCGAGGGCGGGTTCATCCGCGCCGAGGACGTGCCCACGGCGCAGCGCCTGCTCACCACGCCGGGCATCGACTCCATCATGCCCTCCGATACCGAGCTGCTCTGGGGCAGCGAGAGCGACGCGGGCGGCGGCCAGGGCTCCGGCCGCGCGCTGTACGTCGTGAAGCGCGCCGCCGAGATGACCGGTGGTGCCGTCGCCGGCGCCGAGGCGCAGGTCGGCCTCGACAACACCAACCCCGGCGCGTGGGGCGTGAGCATGACCATGACGCCCAAGGGCCGCGCCGAGTTCGCGCGCGTCACCGGCGCCAACGTGGGCCGTCAGCTCGCCGTGGTGCTCGACGGCGTCGTGCAGACCGCCCCGTTCATCCGCGACCGCATCCCGAACGGCAACGCCTCGATCACGGGTGGCAACTTCGACGTCGCCTACGCCCGCGACATCGCGATCGTGCTGCGCGCCGGCGCCCTGCCGCGTGCGGTCAAGGTCATCGAGGAGCGCACCGTGGGACCGTCGCTCGGCTCGGACTCGATCCAGCAGGGCGTCACGGCCGGCCTCATCGGCACCGCGATGGTCATCGCGTTCATGGCCATCTACTACCAGCTCTCGGGCCTCATCGCCGTGGCCGCGCTGGTGCTGAACCTGCTCTACCTCATCGCGGCCATGGCCTACATCCACGCCACGCTCACGCTGCCCGGCATCGCCGGCATCGTGCTCACGGTGGGTATGGCCGTGGACACCAACGTGCTCATCTTCGAGCGCATCCGCGAGGAGCTCCGTCACGGCCGCAGCATCCACGAGGCCGTGCGCATGGGCTACGACCGCGCGTTCCGCACCATCTTCGACGCGCACTCGACCACGCTCATCTCGGCGCTCTTCCTGTTCCAGTTCGGCACCGGCCCCATCAAGGGCTTCGCGGTCACGCTCAGCATCGGCCTGATCGCCAACCTGTTCACCGCCGTGGTGTTCACGCGGATGATCTACGACTTCTGGCTCGGCCGCGGCAAGGTCGAACGCCTGAGCATCTGAGAGCGAGGCCGATCCCATGTTCCAGCTCCTCATCGGGACCGACATCCCGTTCATGAAGTACCGGAAGTTCGCGTACGCGTTCTCCGGCCTGGTGCTCGCGCTCACGCTCGGCTGGTTCTTCACGAAGGGTCCGAAGTACAGCGTCGACTTCACGGGCGGCACGCTCCTGCAGGTGCGCCTCGACAAGCCGGTGCACGCCGACGAGCTCCGCAAGGCGCTCGAGGGTGCGGGCCTCGCGGCCGAGATCCAGCAGCTCACGGGCGAGTCGAACGACGAGTACCTGCTGCGCTTCCGCACCGAGGGTGACCCGGTCACGGTCGTGCAGGAGGCGGTCGCCAAGGGCATGCCGGGCGTGACGCTCGAGATGCGCCGCAACGAGACCGTCGGCCCCAAGGTGGGCGCGGACCTGCGTCGCAAGGCCCTCTGGGCGGTGCTCGCCAGCCTCGGCGCGATCCTGCTGTACGTCGGCTTCCGCTACGAGTTCAAGTTCGCGGTCGGCGGCGTGCTCGCGCTGTTCCACGACGTCGTGGTGACCGTGGGTGCGCTCATGTTCACGGGCCGCGAGATCTCGCTCACCGTGATCGCCGCCCTGCTCACCATCGCCGGCTACTCGATCAACGACACGATCGTCGTCTTCGACCGCATCCGCGAACGCTCGTCCGCGCTGCGCAAGGAGAAGCACGACCGCGTCATGGACCTCGCGGTCAACGAGACGCTGTCGCGCACCATCATCACCGCCTTCACGGTGTTCCTCGCGTCGCTCGCCCTGTTCGTGTGGGGTGGCGAGGTGCTCCGCGACTTCTCGTTCGCCATGCTGGTCGGCGTCGTGTTCGGCACCTACTCGTCGGTCTACGTCGCCAGCGCCATCGCGCTCGACATCTGGCTGTCGGTGGACCGCAACCAGGCCGCGGCCGCTGCGGCCGCCAAGACGTCCAAGTCCTGATCGCCCGTCCCCGACCGGGACCGTAGGAGGATCTCGATGCTTCGCTTCACGCACGCGGACCGCACCCGCTGGAGCGCGCTCGCGCTGTTGGCCCTGGTGACGGTGAGCGGCTGCTCCGACTCGAACCCGGTGGATCCCGCACCGGGTTCGCGCGCGAGCGGCGTGCAGTTGTTCGGCTTCCAGGACACGCCCATCCCGTACTTCGAGATGCTCGACCCGGCCACGCCGACCGACCCGATCGACGACGTCCTGCTGAACACGGGCGTCTACACGTTCGGCGGCGACTCGACGTCGGCGGTCATGCAGGTGCTCGACGCCACGCCGGCGAGTTCCCTGCGGCCCTACCGCCGCGAGGGCACGGCCGAGTACCGCCGGTTCCTCGACTACGACGTGCTGGCGACCGACCGACGCCTCGGCGAGAACATCGACGTGTTCACGCTGCGCGACGTGACCGGCACGGCGGGCGCGTCGGAGTACTTCGTCAACGGCATCGTCAACGGGGTCGAGAACGCCACGGGCCCGAGCAGCAATCGGGTGCTGCCGTGGGTGCGCCCGGCCGCCACGCTGGCCCTCAGCATCAACCGCATCCAGCGCGACTCGGTCCTGTCGCTGTCGTTCACGCCCGATCCGGCGGCGGCGTTCTACATCCTCGAGTACTTCGACTACACCCCGCTCGTGATCCAGCGTGACCTGTCGGCGATGTCGGCCGTCCCCATGCCGATCGCGCTGCCGCACCAGTACAACGTGTGGCGCTACGTGCTGCGCGGTCAGGAGACCACCATCCGGATCCCGCTCTACAAGGTCCCGTTCCTCAAGGGCCTGTTCCCGCTCACCAAGCTGGTGCGTGTCACCGGCATGGACGAATCGGGCCGCGTGATCGCGCGTTCGCAGACGGACTTCATCCAGCGCAACACCGGTCGCGACGACATCGGCAACAACCTGTACACGATGGACCCGCTCGGTGGCTGGGTGATCACGCTCGACCCGTACAGCCCCCGCGGCTACAACCGTCCGCAGGCGGGCGCGAGCGGCATCCCGGGCGTGGTGACGTGGGACGAGGCCTCGCGCATGACCGGCGGGCTCGTGCCGTCAGGCCCCATGCTCTCGACCCAGGACCTGCGCGCGGCCGTCCAGCGCGCGGCGGCGGGGCTGCCCGCCCCGGGCCGTGGCCTCGCGGGTGACCAGACGCTGCCGGCCGGGATCCTGCGGACCGGTCGCTGACCGTCAAATCCGACGCAACTCGCGCGGGGGAGGGCCGACGGCCCTCCCCCTTCGCGTTTACAATGGAGGCATGATGCGCACCCCGCTCCTCGTGCTCGCCCTCGCGACCCTCGTGTTCGCCTCCGTGGCGCGGTCCGCACCGAGCGCGCCCGGCAGTCGCACGTTCGGGATCGCGCGCCTCAAGTACGGCGGCGGCGGGGACTGGTACGGCAACCAGACCTCGCTGCGGAACCTGCTCGCGGGTTTGCGCGAGCGCACCGGACTCGCGGTCTCGGGCGACGACGCGGCGGTGGTGGAGCCCGGGTCGGCCACGCTGTTCCAGTACCCGTTCGTGTTCGCGGCCGGCCACGGCAACATCAAGTTCACGGACTCCGAGGCCGCCAACCTGCGGCGCTGGCTCGATGCCGGTGGGTTCCTGTGGGTGGACGACGACTACGGTCTCGCACCCTCGTTCCGGCGCGAGGTGCGCAAGTTGTTCCCCGACGCCGAACTGGTCGAGATCCCGTTCGACCATGCGCTGTTCCGCGAGCCCTACGCGTTCCCCGACGGTCTGCCCAAGGTGCACGAGCACGACGGCGGCCCGCCGCGCGCGTTCGGCGTTGTCCGGGGCGGCCGGCTCGCCGTACTCTTCACGTTCGATTGCGACCTCGGCGACGGTCTGGAGGACGAGACCGTCCACCGCGACCCACCCGAGAAGCGCGAGGCCGCCATGCGCATGGCGATCAACATCGTGAACCTCGCGCTCACGCACTGACCCCGACCGCCCGGACCCCACGCCCATGACCGCACGCCCGCCCCACGGCCCGCTCGGGACCCGGCTCCGCGCCGTGCATGCGCGCGTGCGACGCGCGATCGCGCTGCGCCACGCGCTGCACGCGGCGGCCGCCGCGATCGTGCTGCTGGTGGCCGCGGTCACGCTGGCACTCGCGCTGCCGCGCACGCCGCTCACCGCGGGGCTGCGACTGGCGCTGTTCGCGATCGGCGCGCTGACCGCGGTGGCCGTGGCCGTGCGCGGTGCGGCGCGCGAGACCCCGCGCTACGACGGTTGGCTGGAGTCCCTCGAGGAACGATTCGCCGACCTGCGCTCGTGGCTGCGTGCGGCCCTCGACCTCGAGCGCGCACCAGCCGCGCACACCTCGCCCGAGTTGGCCGACGCGGTTCGCGACGAGGCCGTGCGCCGTCTCGCGACCACGCCCCTCACGACCAGCGTGCCCTCGGTGCGCGCGACCGCTCCGGTCGTGGCGATGGTGGCGGCCACCGCGTCGCTCGCGGCGGCCCTCGCGTTCGCACCCGCCGCCACGCTCGACGCCTGGCGCACGCTGTGGTCGCCGGGTGCCGCCGCCCCGCCGGTCACGCTGGTGGTCGAGCCGGGCAGCGTCGTGCTGGTGCCGGGCGCCTCGTTCTCGGTGCGCGCCACGGTGACGGGCAGCGACGCCGCGCCGCGCCTGCTCGGCGAGGGCGCCTCGCCCGCGGCCGTGCTGGAGGCGAAGGACGCGGGCCTGCGGCGCTGGAGATTCGACCTGCCTCCGGTGACGCGTGCGCGCGACTACGCCGTGCGCGCGGCGTCGGTGACGAGTGCCCGCTACCGCATCGCGCTCGCGGGCGAGCCGCGTCCGGTGAGCTTCTCGGCCACGCTCACCGCGCCCGACTACGCGCGACTGCCGGCGCAGGTCGTGGCCGGCACGCGAGGCGACCTCACCGCGCTCGCCGGCTCGCGTGCCGCCATCGAGGTGACGTTCGATCGCGACCTCGAGTCGCTCACCGCTGCGGTGGGCGCGGCTCCGGCGCTGGCGTGGAGTGCGCTCACGCCCCGGCGCTGGCGCGGCACGATCGCCATCGCGGGGGACGGCCCGTGGGAGCTTCGCGCCCGTGCGGCCACCGGCGAGGGCGTGTTCCGCTACCGGCTCTCGACCCTGCCCGACGCGCCGCCCGTGCTGTCCGTGGCGCTCCCCGAGGGCGATCTCGACCTGCCCGCGGGCCAGCGGGTGCCCTACGACATCGCGGCCGAGGACGACCTCGGCCTGTCGGAGCTGCGCCTCGAGTGGCGCAAGGACGCGGCCGACGCGTGGAGCACGGTGACGCTGGCGCGTTACGGCGACGGGCCGCGCGAGGCCCGCGCGGCCGCACGCTGGGACGCCTCACCGCTCGCGCTCCTGCCGGGCGAGAGCGGCGTGTTCCGGTTCGTGGCGCTCGACAACGCGCGCGGCGGGGCCCGCGGGCGTGCGACCAGCGCCGAGTACCGCGTGCGGTTCCCGTCGTTGAAGGATCTGTACGCCGCGATCGAGGAGCGTCAGGAGGGCGTCGAGCGCACGCTCGAGCAGGCCCGTCAGCAGACGCGCGAGGTGCAGCGCTCGCTCGACAAGCTGCAGCGACAGGCGCAGACGCCCAACGCGCAGTCGCCGTCGTTCGAACGCGCCGAGGAGATGCGACGCGCCGCCGACCGTCAGCAGGCGGTCGCGCAGCAGGTGCAGGACGCCGCGCGACGCATGCAGGAGTCGATCGCCCAGGCCGCCGAGCGCGAGGCGTTCCAGGAGCAATTGCAGCGCAAGCTGCGCGAGATGAGCGAGCTGCTGCAGGAGATCCGCTCGACCGAGCTCAAGCAGTCGCTCGAGCGCATGCGCGACGCGCTGGAGCGCATGGATCGGCGCGCCATGGAGGAGCAGCTGCCGCGCCTGCAGGAAGAGAACCGCGACATGATGCGCCAGCTCGAGCGCAGCCTCGAGCTGCTCAAGCAGCTGCGCGAGGAGGAGCGCCTCGAGGCGCTGGCGCGACGGGCCGACGAGATGAAGGACCGGCAGGACGAGTTGAACCGCGAGCACCAGCAGGGCGAGTCCCCGCGTTCGGACTCGCGTTCGGACTCGCGCTCGCCCTCACCGCAGGAGCGCACGAACGACTCCAGCCCGCGCCCCACGCTCGGAGCACGTCAGCGCGACGCGGCCGAACAGACGCGCGAGTTGGCCCGCGACGCGCAGCGCGCCGCGGAGCAGGCCGAATCGGGCGAGGCGCGGCAGCAACTCGAGCAGGCCGCGAAGGAGCTCGACCAGCAGGCCGCGCAGCAGCAGTCGCAGGCCGGCGAGCGCAGCGATCAGGGCGACTCGAAGGGCGCCTCGAGCGCCGGGCGTCAGGCGAGCGAGAGCCTGTCGCGCGCCGCACAGTCCATGCGCCAGGGCACGCAGTCGCAGCAGCAGGAGCAGGACGCGCGCAACCTCGCCGCGCTGCGTCGCGCCTCGCAGGACCTCGTGTCGCTGTCGCGGGCCGCGCAGGACAACCTCGATCCTCGCAAGCCGTCGGCCGAGGCCGGCGAAGGGCAGACCGACCTCTCCGAAGGGGTGGCGCGCGTCACCGACTCGCTCATGACGCTCTCGCAGCAGACGCCGTTCCTCTCGAACAAGGCGCTCGAGTCGCTGGGTCGCGCCATGAGCGGCCTGTCGCAGTCGGGCAAGGAGATGTCGCAGGGCAGCCGCGACCGCGGCATGCAGAGCGGGCGCGGCGCGTCGTCGGCGCTCAACTCCGCGGTCCGCGAACTGCGCGCCGCCGAGGCCTCGATGTGCCAGCAACCGGGCGCGGGCAGCGGGGGTCGCTCGAGCTCGCAGCGTCTGGGCGAGGTCGGGGAACGCCAGAGCCAGCTCAATCGCCGCTCGCGCGAGGTCGCGCGCCGCCTGTCGCAGCAGATGACGCTCGCCGAGCAGGACGCCGGCGAGATGCGTCGACTCGCCGAGGAGCAGCGCCGCCTGCGTGAGGAGCTCGAGCAGATCCGCCGCGACGAGGAGGCCCGCAAGAGCCTGCTCGGCGGACTCGACGAGGCCAAGCGCGACATGGAGCGCGCCGAGGAACGGCTGCGCGAGGGCCGCCTCGACCCCGAACTCGAGCAGCAGCAGACGCGCATCCTGTCGCGCCTGCTCGACGCGTCGCGCTCGCTCAATCGGCGCGACCACGACCCCGAACGCGAGGCCCAGAGCGCGGCCGAGGTGACACCCTCGTCGCCCGCGCCGCTGTCGCGCGACCTGTTCCGCGAGAGCGATCGTCTTCGTCAGGATCTGCTCAAGGCCGAAGCCGACCGTGTCCCGACGCGCTACCGCGCACTCATCGAGGCGTACCTGAGGTCGCTCAACGAGGCGCCGCGGTGATCGTGCGCCGCCTCATGGTCGTGGCGGGGCTCCTCGCGCTCGCGTCGTCGGTGGCGCACGCGCAGCAGAAGCGCATCGCCGACCCGCCGCCCGTGAACGTGCAGATCTACACCGTTCCCGAGCCCACGCCACCCGCGGGCCCCACCGCGGGCCCCGCACTACCGCCCGTCGAGGCCGATCGCCTGCTGCGTGCGGTGGCGCTGCGCACGAGCGGTCTGCCCGAACGATCGCGCGACACGCTGCTCGTCATGCTGCGGGCGTTCCCGCACCATCCGCGCATCGTCACCGAACTGGGCCGCGCGCACGTGGCGCGCAACGACTGGTCCGCGGTGGAACGACTCGCGGTGACCGAACGCCTCGCAGCGCGCGACACCTCGCTGCTCGCGCAGGAACTCGCGTTGGCGCAGGAGCGCCTGGGTCGTCCGCGCGACGCGCTGCGCACCGCGGTGGACGCGTGGACGGTGGACCCCGCCGACGGTCCGTGGGCGGCCCCCGTGGTGTTCCGCGTCTCGGCGGCCGAGCCGAAGCTCGCCGTGCTGGCCCTCGAGACCGCCATGATCGCGCGCCCGTGGCGCACCGATCTGGCCATCGGGCTCGCCCGCCTGCATGCGGTGAACGGCCGGCCGATCGAGGCCACGCGCGCGCTCGCCGACGCCGAGCGCCGTTCGGGACGTCCCGGGCTGCGCATCCTGTTCGCCGACGAGTCCATGCGCGCCGCGAACTCGCGCGACTCGACCACCGCGTTCACCGTGCTGCTCGATCTCGCGCGCGAGACGTCGCGCCGCCCCGAGGAGCGCGCGGCGAGCGGACGACGGCTGTGGGTGGCGGCCCAGGCGTCGGGTCGCGAGGCGGAGTGGGGCCCGCGACTGGCGCAGGCGATGCGCGACGTGCCCGGCGAGCGCTGGGGCGCGGACTTCATCCTCACGCTCGTGCGTTCGCTGCAGCGCACCGGCGCGGTCGGCGAGGCGCGCGCCCTGCTCGCCGCCAACCCGGGCCTCGAGCGCCGACTGCCGGAGCTCAAACTGGAACGTGCCGCGACCCTCGCACGCGAGGACCAGCTCCCGCGCGCCCGGCAGGTGCTCGATTCGCTCGTCGCGACGCTGCCGCAGGCGCGATTCCTGCGCGCCGAACTCGAGTTCTTCGCGGGCGACCTCGACTCGGCGAGAGCGCACTACGAGGAGGTCACCACCCGCCCCGACGACCCCGACGCCGCGACCGCACTGGAACGCCTCTACCTGCTCGAGGAGGCCCCGCGCTCCGAGGTGCGACCGCTGCTGGGACGCATCGCGTTCGAACGCTGGCGCAACCACCGCACCGCGGCGCTCACGCTGGCCGACTCGTTGTGGCGCCGCCAGCAGCCGCGCGGCGACTACGCGGCGCACGCCGGGATCGAACTGGCCGCGCTGCGCGTGGCCGCGGGTGACGTGCGCGGCGCACTGGTGCCGCTGCTCGTGGTGTGCGACTCGCTGCCCGACGACCGACTCGCGCCGCTCGCGCGCCAGCGCGCCGGTGACGCCTACGCCGCGCTCGGCGACGACACCGCGGCGCTGTTCCACTACGAGGAGTGTCTCGCGCGCTACCCGCGCGCATGGAACTCGCCCGAGGTGCGGCGGCGCGTGGAGCGTCTGCGCAAGGAGAAGCGACTGTGATCAAGCGACTGTTCCCGCACGGAGCCGACCGCCTGCTGCGACGCGGCAAGTGGTGGCCGTTGGCCCCGATCGCGCTGGCGGGCGGCCTCGTGATCGCGCTGGTGATGGCGGCCATGATGCTCATCGCCGTCGGCGTGGCCCTGCTGGTGCCCGGCGTGCGACGACGCGTGAAGGTGTTCCGCATGGGCGGCACCGGGTTCCCGTTCGGCGGGTCCAGAACACGAAGCGCACGCGCGAGCGCTCGCACGCCGAGGTGATCGACGTCTGGCCGTTCCTGCTCGCCGCTGCGCTGCTCGCACCGTCGCTCGTGCACGCGAAGCGGCTCGTGCCCATGGACGACGCGCAGGCCAACCACCTCAAGGCCTACGGGCTCACGTTCTGGGTGCTCGAGCGCGGGATCCAGTGCGAGTGGTTGCTCAACTACCGCGGGGGCTCGTTCGTGCTGCCCGACGACCCGGCCACGCTGCGCGAGGCGAACATCCGCGGCGTCACCACCGAGCCGACCTCGCGAGCATCCGCGCCACGATCGCCGACGAGAACATGGAGTCGGTGAAGCTCGAGAAGTCCCCGCGCATCGCCGTGTACATCCCGCCCAACACCCCGCCGTGGGACGACGCGGTGACGCTGGCGCTCGGCTACGCCGACATCCCGTACCGCAAGGTGTGGGACGAGGAGGTGCTGCGCGGCGACCTCAAGGACTTCGACTGGCTGCACCTGCACCACGAGGACTTCACGGGACAGCACGGCAAGTTCTGGGCGAGCTACCACCAGTTCGCGTGGTACCAGGAGGAGGAGCGCACGCAGCAGGCCATGGCGCGCCGACTCGGCTTCGCGAAGGTGACCCAACTGAAGGGCGCGGTCGCCGCCGGGATCAAGGACTACGTGGCGCGCGGTGGGTTCATGTTCGGCATGTGCTCGGCCACCGACACCTACGACATCGCCTTGGCCGCGCAGGGCGTGGACATCGCCGACGTGGTGTACGACGGCGACGGCCCCGACCCGCTCGCGCAGCGCAAGTTGGACTTCTCGCGCACGCTCGCGTTCCAGGACTTCCGCCTCGAGATGGATCCGGTCGTGTACCGCTTCAGCGACATCGACGTCACGGCCGAGGCCGCACAGCGCGGACCGAACCAGCAGTTCACGCTGTTCGAGTTCAGCGCCAAGAACGACCCCGTGCCCACCATGCTGGTGCAGAACCACGTCGCAGGCGTGGCGGAGTTCCTGGGGCAGAGCACCGGGTTCCGCCGCGCGAAACTCAAGGCCGGCGTGACCGTGCTGGGCGAGGTCGAGGGCGCGGACGAGGTGAAGTACCTGCACGGCCAGTTCGGACAGGGCACGTTCACGTTCCTCGGTGGGCACGACCCCGAGGACTACCAGCACATGGTGGGCGACCCCGAGACCAAGCTGGACCAGTTCCCGCACTCGCCGGGTTACCGGCTGATCCTCAACAACGTGCTGTTCCCGGCCGCCGAGAAGAAGAAGCAGCGCACCTGAG
>JBEGJG010000050.1:0-10726 GCA_041184705.1 Candidatus Eiseniibacteriota bacterium | reverse complement strand
CGAGGGACGATGGTCGTCGGGGTCGTGCGCATCGAGTTGCACCTGCCGGGGTCCCGCTCGCTCAAGGACAAGCGGCAGGTGGTACGCTCGCTCAAGGAGCGGCTGCGCGAACGCGTGCACGCCTCGGTCGCCGAGGTCGAGCATCAGGACCTCTGGCAGCGCGCGGCGCTGGGGCTCGCGGTCGTGGCCGCCGACGGCGGACAGGTGCGCGAACGACTGGGCCTGGCCCGTAGCATCGTGGACTCGTACCTGCAGGCGCAGGTGCTCGATTGGCAGGAGACGCTGCAATGAGGATCCGTCCCGAGAAGGTCGCACAGCTCATGCGCCGCGAGGTCGCGGGCATCCTCGAGCACGAGGTGCGCGACCCCCGCATCACCGCCATGGTCAGCGTCACCGACGTCGAGATCACGCACGACCTGTCGTTCGCCAAGATCCATGTGAGCCTCATGGGCTCGCCCGAGGCGCAGCAGGCCACGCTCGAGGCTTTGGGGCGCGTCGCGGGGTTCGTGCGTCATCAGTTGGGACCGCGCCTCGGTCTGCGCGAGACGCCCGAGATCCGCTTCCTGCACGACCAATCGCTGGCCCGTGGGGCGCGCGTCGAGGAGTTGATCAAGCGCATCCACGAGGGGCGGCCGCCGGAGGACGAGGAGAAGGCATGAGCGCGGCGGTCTCCGGCGAGCCGGGCACCGGTGGCGCGACGCCCGACGGCGCGGGGCTGCTGCTCGTGGACAAGCCCCTCGGCGTGACCTCGCACGACGTGGTCGCGCGTGCGCGCCGTGCGCTCGGTACGCGAGCGATCGGGCACCTCGGTACGCTCGACCCGCATGCCTCGGGCCTGCTCGTGCTCGTGGTCGGCGTCGCCACGCGCTGCGCAGCCGTGTGGCAGGGCGGGGCCAAGACCTACGCGGGCACCGCCCGATTCGGGGTGGTCACGGACTCGCAGGACCTGCAGGGCCGCGTGCTCACCACGTCCGACGCGCGGCCCGACGAGGCCGCCGTGCGCGCCGCCGCGGCGCGCCTCACCGGCGACCTCGCGCAGGTGCCCCCCATGGTGTCCGCGCTCAAGCACCACGGCGAGCGCCTGCATGCGATCGCGCGTCGCGGCGAGACGGTCGAGCGCGCCCCGCGCCCCGTCCACGTGGCGCAGTGGCGCTGGATCGCGTTCCGCGCCGACGAGGCCGACTTCGAGGTGGACTGCTCGGGCGGCACCTACGTGCGCACGCTCGTGCACGACCTCGGTGAGGCGCTGGGTTGCGGGGCCGCGCTCGCGGCCCTGCGCCGCCTGCGGAGCGCACCGTTCCGGGTCGAGGACGCCGTGCCCGCCGACGCGTTGCGACGCGAGGACGCTGCCGTGTTGTTCGCGCGCCACGTGCTGCCGCTCGATCGCGCACTCGAGGTGCTGCCTGCGGTGGCGCTCGACGAATCCCAGGCGGCCGCGGTCGGACTGGGCCAGGCCCCCGCCGTGAGCGCGCCCGACGCGCCGGTGGACGCCGGGGCGCGCAGCGTGGTGTTGCGCGGTGCCGACGGGCGCGCGCTCGCACTCGCCCACCTCACGCAGGTCGCGGGCGCGCTGCGGGCCCAGCCCGACGTGGTGTTCCCGTGGGCGGTTCGAGGGGGGAGAGCGGCATGAGCGGCGTGGTCGCGATCGGCATCTTCGACGGCGTGCATCTCGGGCACCGGTTGCTGCTCGAACGCGCGCGCGAACGGGCGGCCGGTGGGCCGTGCGTGGCGGTGAGCTTCGATCCGCACCCCGATATCGTGCTCGCGCGCGAGTTCCGCCCCAAGCCGCCGCTCACGCCGCTGCCCGAGAAGCATGCGCGGCTCGCGGCCATGGGCGTGGACCTGTACGTGATCCCGTTCACGCGCGAACTGGCCGCGCTCGAGCCCGAGGCGTTCGTGCTCGAGCACCTCGTGGGTCCGTTCTCCCCGCGCTGGCTCGTGGTGGGGGAGGACTTCGCACTCGGTCGCGCGCGCGCCGGGAACGTGACGCGCCTGCGCACGATCGGCACGCAGCACGGCTTCGACGTGGACGCCGTGCCGCTGCACGTGCTCGACGGCGGCACGGTCACGAGCACGCGCATCCGCGGACTGCTCGACGAGGGCCGCGTCGCCGAGGCCGCCCGGCTGCTCGGGGGGCCCTACACCATGGTGGGGCGCGTCGTGGGCGGCGAGCGGATCGGGCGCACGCTCGGGTTCCCGACCGCCAACCTGCAGTTGCACGACGAGCAGCTCGTGCCCGCGAACGGGATCTACGCGGTCCGTGTGCGGCTGGCGGGGGAGTCGCTCTGGCGTATGGGGGCGATGAGCATCGGGGTCCGCCCCACGTTCGGCGGCGTCCTGCGCACCCTCGAGGTGCACCTGCTCGACTGGAGCGGCGACCTGTACGGGCGCGACCTCACGGTGGCGTTCGTGGACTGGCTGCGGGCCGAGGAGCGGTTCGACGGCGTCGAGCCCCTCATCGCCCAGATGACCGCGGACTGCGCCGAGGCCCGGAAACGCCTGTCCGCCACCGACGCGACCCCGGCCCAAGGCGCGTAAGGCGATTCTCCGCAACGCGTTGCGGGATTCCGAACGGCGCGCCCGGGCGGCTGGCCGCGAGCGGCCCCGGGTGCTATAGTGCCCCGTCGCCCTGGACCCCTCAGGGTCGCCTCGAGAGTCGCTCCGCCCGTCGAGACCTGAAGCTCGCGGCCGGGGCCGGGCTGTTCACCTCATTCAGGAGTCGATCCCTTGACGCTGACCAAGGAACAGAAGAGCGGCATCATCGACAAGTTCAAGACGCACGAAGGGGATTCGGGTTCGCCGCAGGTGCAGATCGCTCTTCTCACCGAGAAGATCAACTACCTCACCGAGCACTTCAAGGTTCACAAGCGCGACCACGCGTCGCGTCGCGGTCTGCTCCGCATGGTCGGGCAGCGCCGCCGCCTCCTCGACTACCTCAAGTCCACGAAGGTGGATCTGTATCGCAAGGTGGTCAAGGATCTGGGACTTCGCCGCTAGGGGATTCCTGGTGGCACGAGACGCGGCCCCCGAACGGGGCCGCGTTCTCTTAGGACGGGGAGGGCCCCCGTCCGACCCCCCGTGCGCCGCACGTACGAAGGGGTGGACAGCGGCCGGGAAGGTCCCGAGCTGCATGCGAGAGAACAGGAAGTGGAATGGCTGAGCACAAGGTAACGGTGGATCTGGGCGGTAAGAGCCTCAACATCAGCACGGGCAAGTGGGCCAAGCTGGCGGGCGGTTCGGTCGTCGTGGAACTCGGGGGCACGGTCGTGCTGGTGGCCTCCAGCGCCGCCAAGTCGGCGAAGCCCGGTCTGGACTTCGTCCCCCTCACCTGCGACTACCGCGAGCGCACGTACGCCGCGGGCAAGATCCCGGGTGGCTTCTTCAAGCGCGAGGGCCGTCCGACCGAGAAGGAGACGCTCTCGAGCCGTCTCATGGATCGTCCGATCCGTCCGCTCATGCACAAGCAGTGGACGTTCGAGACGCAGGTCATGGCGACCGTGGTGTCGTCGGACCAGGAGCACGACGCGGACATCCTCGCCCTCATCGGCGGGTCGGCCTCGCTGGTGCTGAGCGACATCCCGTTCCCCGAGCCGGTCGCCGGTGTGCGCGTCGGTCGCGTGGACGGTCAGTTCATCGCCATGCCGACGTTCGCCGAGCTCGACGAGTCCGACGTGGACATCGTCGTGGCGGGTACCGCGAACGACATCATCATGGTCGAGGGTGGTTCGCGTGAGGTGCCCGAGGCCGACATGATCGCGGCCCTCGACTTCGCGATGCACCACATCCGTCGCATCGTCGCCGTGCAGGTCGAGCTGCAGAAGGCCGCCGGCAAGGCGAAGCGCTCGCCGGTCGAGAAGGTCGACCTGAGCGACCTCGAGGGCGAGCTGCGCTCCTCGTACACGAGCCGTCTCCGCGATGCGATCCGCATCCCGGGCAAGGAGGCTCGTCAGGAGGAGCTCGACCTCATCACGAAGGCCGCGGTCTCCACGCTGAGCGAGAAGTACGCCGAGCGCGCCGCCTACATCGGTCGCATCCTGCACGACATCGAGCGCGACGAGCTGCGCGAGATGGTGCTGCGCGACGGTGTGCGTGCGGACGGTCGCAAGCTCGACCAGATCCGTCCCATCACCATCGAGGTCGGTGTCCTCCCGCGCACGCACGGCTCGTGCCTGTTCACGCGCGGCGAGACGCAGGCGCTCGTGGTCACGACGCTGGGCACCAAGGCCGACGAGCAGCGGGTCGAGGAGCTCGAGGGGCAGTCGTGGAAGTCCTACATGCTGCACTACAACTTCCCGCCGTTCTCGGTCGGTGAGACGCGCCCCATCCGTGGGCCGGGTCGCCGCGAGATCGGTCACGGCGCCCTCGCCGAGCGTTCGGTCGAGCCGGTCATCCCGGCCGACACGACGTTCCCGTACACGATCCGCATCGTCTCGGACATCCTCGAGTCGAACGGTTCGTCGTCCATGGCGTCGGTCTGTGGCGCGTCCATGTCGCTCATGGACGCCGGTGTGCCGATCAAGGCCCCGGTCGCCGGTGTGGCGATGGGTCTCATCAAGGAAGGTGACCGCGTCGCGGTGCTCACCGACATCCTGGGCGTCGAGGACCACCTCGGCGACATGGACTTCAAGGTGACCGGCACGCTCGAGGGCATCACCGCCTTCCAGATGGACACCAAGATCGGCGGCATCTCGTTCGAGATCATGAAGAACGCCCTCGAGCAGGCTCGCGTCGGGCGTCTCTACATCCTCGACAAGATGAAGGCCTGCCTCGAGACGCCGCGTGCGGAGATGTCGCCGTTCGCGCCGCGCATCACCATCCTCCATATCCACCCCGATAAGATCCGCGAGGTCATCGGGCCGGGCGGCAAGGTGATCAAGAAGATCACCGAGGAGACCGGCTGTCAGATCGACATCCAGGACACGGGTGAGGTGCGCATCGCCGCCGTCAACATGGAAGGCAGCAAGCGCGCCGAGGAGATCATCCGCAACATCACCGAGGATCCCGAGGTCGGTCGCACGTACCAGGGCAAGGTGCGCAGCATCGTGAACTTCGGCGCGTTCGTCGAGATCGTGCCGGGGCGTGACGGGCTGCTGCACGTGTCCGAGATCGACTGGGGTCGCACCGAGAAGGTCGAGGACGTGCTCAACGTCGGCGACCTCGTCATGGTGAAGGTGGTGGACGTGGATCGCGACGGCAAGATCCGTCTGTCGCGCCGCGCCCTGCTCCCGCAGCCGGAAGGCTACGTGGCGTCGGGTGGCGGTGGTGGCGGCGGTCGTGATCGTGAGCGCGGCGGTCGTGACCGCGACCGCGGCCCGCGTCGCCGCTGATCCGCAGCCCCGTGGAACGCGACGGCGGGCGGCCCCTTCGGGTCGCCCGCCGTTCGCCCTTCGAGCCCCTCGTCCGGCCCCGGACCACCGACCCGCTCCCGCAGCCGAGGTACCCGCGATGAGTGCCGCCGTCGAGAAGACCGTCCTCCCGGATGGCTTGACCGTCCTGTCGCAGACCCTGCGCGACCGTCACTCCCTGTCCCTCGGGGTGTGGCTGCGCACGGGTTCGCGCGACGAACCGCTCGAGCGTCTGGGCATCACCCACTTCCTCGAGCACATGATGTTCAAGGGCACCGCCACGCGCGATGCCCGCGCGATCGCCGCGAGCCTCGAGTCGCTCGGGGGTTCGCTCGACGCGTTCACCAGCCGCGAGCAGGTGTGCTACACCGCCCGCGTGCTGTCCGAGCACCTCGCGCTGGCCGTGGACGTGATCTCCGACCTCGTCTGCCGCTCGCGCTTCGACGCCGCCGAGATCGAGCGCGAGAAGGGTGTGGTGCGCGAGGAGATCCTGTCGTACGAGGACAATCCCGAGGCCATGGTGGCCGACCAGTTGTTCGAGCAGTTGTGGGGCGCCGACCACGCGCTCGGTCGGCCCATCCTGGGCACCGAGGAGACGGTCGCCGCGTTCACGCGCGACGCGCTGGTCGCCGAGTTCGAGCGTCGCTTCCGCGCCCCCGAGATCGTGGTGGTGGCCGTGGGTGGTCTCGAGCACCGCGCGCTGGTGGACGAGGTCGCGCGCGGTTTCCGCCTGCCCGCGGGCGAGGCGCCCCCGCGCAACGTGCGGCCCGCCCAGCACCGTCCGAGCGTGCGCCACGTCGAGGAGGAGTCGCAGCAGGTGTACCTCTCGCTCGGGGCGCGCGGCGTGCCGTCCGACGACCCGACCCGCTACGCGCTGCGCATCGGCGAGACGCTTCTGGGCGGCGGTATGAGCTCGCGCCTGTTCCAGCGCATCCGCGAGGACGCCGGGTTGGCCTACTCGGTCTCGAGCGCGCTCGACTTCCTGCGCGACGGCGGTGCGGTGTTCATCGACATGGGCGTCTCGCCCGACAAGGTGCGCCAGGCGCTCGGCCTGCTGCGCGAGGAACTCGATCGGCTGCTCGCCCAGGGCCCGTCGCTCGAGGAGGTCGAGGCGGCCAAGATGCAGCTCAAGGGCTCGGTGGTCATGGGGCAGGAGAGCGTCTCGACCCGCATGTACCACATCGCCCGTCAGGAGCTGCAGCTCGGGCGCGTCACCCCGACCGAGCGTCAGCTCGATCAGGTGCTCGCGGTCACGCACGAGCAGGTGGTGGAGGCGGTGCGTGCGCACATCCGGCCCGAGCGATTCTCGCTCGCGGTGCGCGGACCGGCCGACGGTGGGGCGATCGCCGATGGCGACTGGCCGGTGCCCCTCGACGCCTGACCGCCGCGAACGTCGGGGGCCGCGGTGCGCATGGCGCCGCGGCCCCCGTCGCATCCATGCCCGCGAGGGCGGTCTACCAGCGGTAGCCGGCCTCCACGATGCGCCGTCCCGCCTCGCGGCAGCGGTCCTCCTCGACGCACAGCGCGATGCGCACGTAGCCCTCGCCCGCGTTGCCGAAGCCCGAACCGGGCGACACCACCACGCCCGTGCGGTCCAGCAGTTCGGCCGTGAACGCGAGCGAGTCGGTGAACCCCGTCGGCAGCGGCATCCACAGGTAGAGGGTCGCGCGCGGCAGCCCGAACGTGGGCGAGGCCGGCGCGAGCGCGTCGAGGAACGCCTGCCCGCGACGACGGTAGAGCGCCGCCGCGTCGGTGCAGTAGTCCTGAGGCCCGTTCAGCACCGCGAGCCCGGCGCGCTGGATCGCCATGAACACGCCGAAGTCCATGTTCGACTTGATGCGCGTGAGGTTGGCGACGACGTCGGCGTTGCCGGCCGCGAAGCCCAGACGCCAGCCCTGCATGGAGTAGCTCTTCGAGAACGAGTGGAACTCGAGCGTGCGCTCCTTGTCGCGGTCGTGCTGCAGGAACGACCGCGCCCGGTACGACGGGTCGAGCGGCAGGTCGCAGTACGCGATGTCGCTCACCACGAACAGGTCGTGCTTGCGCGCGTACGCCAGCACCTCGTCGTACATCTCGGCCGTCTCGGTGCCACCCGTGGGGTTGTTCGGGAAGTTGAGGAAGATGACCTTGGCGCGGTGCGCCTCGTCCTCGGGGATGGCCGCGAGGTCGGGACGGAAGTCGTTGGCCGCGAGCAGCGGGACCTCGATGACGCGGACCTGCGCGAGCGCGGCCACGCCCAGATAGGCGGGATAGCACGGGGTGCAGAGCAGGATCGTGTCGCCCGGGTTCAGATGGGCGAGGAAGAACTTGGCGATGCCCTCCTTCGAGCCGACGAGCGCGAGCGTCTCCTTCTCGCTGTCGATGCCGACCCCGAAGCGGCGGTCGTACCACCCCGAGACCGCGGCGCGGAACTCCGGCAGGCCGTTGAAGGACGGGTAGCGGTGGTTCTGGACCTTGGGGTCCACGAGGGCCGCCTGCAGGGCCTCCAGCGCGATGCGCGGCGGGCGGATGTCGGGGTTGCCCACCCCGAGGTCGATGACGTCGACGCCCTGTCGCAACTTCTCGTCGCGATTCTGGAACACCTTGGCGAGCGTGTACGGCGGCACGTTGCGGAGTCGCTCGGACGGCGCAAGGCGAGGTTTGACAGGCGATTGGCTCGACGACATAGTCACTCCTGCGATGGCCGCCACCGTCACGGCACTGGTCTTGCGATGTTCGCGTGCATGAGGAACCGCACGGGACATACTAGAGGGCGAGGGGGCAGGGAGCCAGTCGCCCCGTCCGGCCTCGGCACCGCCGTGTTCGCCGCGCTCGCCGCACTGTTGGTCGCGTGGCCCGCCCCCGGTCGGGGCGACGAGCCCGAGCTGCCCGACAGCGCCACCTTCGCCGTCACCCAGCAGCGCGCCGACACGCTGCAGGCCTCGCCCGAGCCGTTCCGTCCCGGGGAGTCGCTGCGCTTCAGCGTGCAGTACGGCTTCATCCACGCCGGCAACGCCTGGCTCGAGGTGCCCGAGATCGTGGACTGGAACGGTCGTCCCGCGTGGCGGCTCGTGGCGCGTGCGCAGTCCAACGGGTTCTTCGACAAGGTCTACAAGGTGCGCAACCGCATCGAGTCGGTGTGGGACGTCGAGCGCCAGCACTCGTGGCGCTACTTCGAGGACCGCCACGAGGGGCGTTTCAACGCCAACGACACGCTGCGCTACGACCCCGACTCGCTCGTCATGCGCTACAAGGACGGCCGCAGCTTCCCGTTGCCCGGTCCGGTGCAGGACGCGCTGTCGTCGTTCTACCTGACGCGCTTCCGCGCGCTCCCCATCGGCGGGCGCGTGACGTTCGACTACCACGCCAGCCGCAAGACCGCGCCCATGGAGGTCCGCGTGCTGGGGCGCGAGACCGTGCGCACGCCGGCGGGCAAGTTCTCGTGCATCGTCATCGAGCCGCTGCTCAAGGCCGGTGGCATCTTCAAGAACAACGGCCGCCTCGTGATCTGGCTCACCGACGATGCGCGTCGCATGCCCGTGCTCATGAAGAGCAAGGTCATGATCGGATCGGTGAAGGTGGTGTTGCAGGAATACAAGGCGGGAACCTGATGGGCCGCTTCCCCGAAGCCGACCTCACGCGCCTGCGGCGCATGCCCGCGGCCGATCGCGCCACCAAGGTCTCGGTCGCGGACTTCGCGCAGCCGCTCGATCCCGCCGCCGCCGCGGCCCTCATGGCCGCCCTGCCCGACCAGCTCGCCGGCCGTGCGCTGCGCGAGGTCGTGGCCCGCATCGTCGCCGCGCACCGCGCGGGCCGTCCGGTGGTCGTGCTGGCCGGCGGACACGTCGTGAAGGTCGGGGTCACGCCCGCGATCCTGAGCCTCGTCGAACGCGGCGTGGTGACGCACCTCGCGATGAACGGGGCCGCCGCGATCCACGACATCGAGATCGCCATGCTGGGGCGCACCTCGGAGGACGTGGACGCGCACCTGCAGACCGGCGCGTTCGGCATGGTGGACGAGACCGGCGCGTTCATGAACCGCGTCGCGCTCGAGGCCATGCGCGCGGGCGACGGGCTGGGCGAGGCCTGGGGCCGTGCGCTCGAGCACGACGGCGCTCCGCATCGCTCGGTGAGTCTGCTCGCGGGCGCGTCGCGCGCGGGCATTCCCGCCACGGTGCACGTCGCGATCGGCACCGACACCATCCACTACGACCCGGCCTGCGACGGTGCGGCGTTGGGGGAGACCAGCCTGCGCGACTTCCGCATCCTCGCCGGCACGCTCGCCGCCGCGCAGGGCGCGGTCGTGCTCAACCTGGGTTCCGCGGTGCTCATGCCCGAGGTGTTCCTCAAAGCACTCGCGGTCGCGCGCAATCTGGGGGCCTCGCTCGAGGGGCTCACCACGGTGAACCTCGACCAGATCCAGCACTACCGACCGCGCGTGAACGTCGTCGAGCGGCCCACCCGGGCGACGGGGGCGAAGGGCTATTCCCTCACCGGGCATCACGAGGTGATGGTCCCGCTCCTTTGCG
Source organism: Candidatus Eiseniibacteriota bacterium (assembly GCA_041184705.1). Taxonomy (GTDB): domain Bacteria; phylum Eisenbacteria; class RBG-16-71-46; order RBG-16-71-46; family RBG-16-71-46; genus JAIOPA01. The sequence goes on along the minus strand of JBEGJG010000050.1, from coordinate 873 downwards.
CCGCCGTGCTCGCCGAACTGGGGTAGGCCCCCATACAAACGCTTGTGGTTGCGTGCCCTAGCGACCACCCCAGAGCCCGCGGTCCGCTGGCGCCGGAAGGCTGACCGGTCGGGCCGACGCGCGGCCGCCATGGTCCGGGAGCGGAACCCATTGTGGCCCTAAGGAATCGGCATTCAAGTGCGGAATGCGGTCCGCCGATACCGCCCATGCGTCAGGGAGGACACACACCGTTGACTCGGCCGAGAAGCCGCCCGCATAATCGGGGCTCACTCGGTCGCCGTGAGTCCTCGGTGACCGCCATCGCAGGCGGAGGATCCCCCCAGACGCACGTTGCTACTCCTGTCGCGAACCGTTCCGCAGCGGCGATCGCCGTACCGCGGGCGTGTCGTGGAACTCGAGCCGGGTCGCATCCCGGGTTTCGTGTGCGTCGGGTCGTGAGGATCCCATCCATCGGATGATGGATGGTACTCGCCCGTCGTTCGCGCACTCCCGGACGGCCCCCTTCGGGGAGTCTCGCGTGATGCTTCGGAAGATCGTCCTGCTCCTGCTGTTGGTCGTGGGCCTGCCGGCGTCGGCATTCGCCGACACGCCGCTCACACCCATGGACTCCACGGCCATGGACTGGAGCCGCGTGCCCGAGTACCGACTCGTCCCGGGTGACGAGCTGGAACTCGAGTTCAGCCGCCGTCCCGACGGCTCGATCGACACGCGCCAGACGACGATCCGTCCCGATGGTCGCATCACCGTGTTCCCGGTGGGTGACGTGGTCGCCGCCGGTCTCACGCCCATGGAACTGCAGCGCAGCATCATCGCGCTGCTGTCCGCCGACCTGAAGCTGCCGCGCGTGGTCGTGAACGTGAAGGGCATCGCGGG
>JBEGJG010000049.1:0-10848 GCA_041184705.1 Candidatus Eiseniibacteriota bacterium | reverse complement strand
CTCGGCGTGGTGCCGGTGACCGAGGCCAGCGTGGCGGTGGTGGTGAGCTCGGCGCATCGCGTCGCGGCGTTCGACGCCGCGCGCTGGATCATGGACGAGCTCAAGCGCACCGTGCCGATCTGGAAGAAGGAGTGGTACGAGGACGGCGACGCGGCGTGGGTCGAGGGCACGCGACTGGGCGGTTGAGTCGCGTCAGCTCGCGCTGCGCGTCCGCGCGGCCGCGACCTCGTCGCGCACGAACGCGTCGGGATCGGCGGCGGCCGCGGTGAGTGCGTGGATCACCGTCGGGGCGAGCGAGGGGTGCGCATGCGCGAGTTCGCCCAGCGCCCATGCGGCGTGGCCGCGCACCAGCGGTTCGGGGTCGTGCGCGAGCGCGCGGGCGAGCGGTTCGGCGTAACGCGGCTCGCGGCGGTTGCCCATCGCGATGCAGCAGTTGCGCAGGAACCCGCCGCGGTCGGCGCGACGGATGGGGCTGGTGGCGAAAAGCTCCCGGAACGTGGGCTCGTCGAGCGTGAGGAAGCGCTCCAACGTCCAGCCGGGCAGGTCGCGCGCGTGCAGGCGCGCCTCGCGCGACTCGGGCGCGAACCGGTTCCACGGGCAGACCTCCTGGCACAGGTCGCAGCCGAAGATCCAGTCGCCGATCGCGGGGCGCAGTTCGCGCGGTACGGGCCCGCGCGTCTCGATGGTGAGGTACGACAGGCACAGGCGCGCGTCCACGCGGTAGGGCGCCACGATGGCGCGCGTCGGGCACACGTCGAGGCAGCGCGTGCACGTGCCGCAGCGCTCGCGCACCGGGGCGTCGGGGACGAGTTCGCGATCGACCAGCACCTCGCCGAGCAGGAACCACGACCCGATCGAGTCCGACAGCACACCCGAGTGCTTGCCCACCCAACCGATCCCGGCGCGCTCGGCCCAACCGCGTTCGAGGATCGCGCCCGTGTCGGCGTACCAGAGCGAGCCCGAGCCGGGCAGCAGGTCGTTCTGGATCCAGCGCTCGAATGCGAGCAGACGGTCGCGCATGATGGCGTGGTAGTCCTCGCCGGCGGCATAGCGCGCGATGCGGCCGAGCCGCTCGTCACGCGCCGCATCGCGCGTGGGCGGATGGCACATCGCCACGCACACCACCGCGCGGATGCCCGGCACCAGTCGCGACGGGTCGCGACGGCGCTCGCGATGCTTGTCGGACGCGAGCCAGTGCATGTCGCCGTGGTGACCGGCGGCGAGCCACGCCTCGTAGTGCGCCTGCGCCTCGAGTGGACCCACGGCCGCCACGCCCACGGCGTCGAAGCCGAGTTCGAGCGCGCGCGCCTTGAGGCGCGCGGTGGTCGCGACGGGATCGTGGCTCAGGGCATGCCCGGTCGCCCGGGTGCGGCGGCTCCGCGGCGCATGCGGCGCAGCGAGTCGCCCGGTGCGAGGGTGGTGTCGGGCGCGGGCCCGCGCGCGGGCGTGGGGCGCGCCTCGGGACGCGGTGCGGGAGGCGGGGGCGTGACGCCACCCGGCCGCACGCCGCCGCGCAGCGACAACTCGCGCGCACCGACGCGCACGAGGTTGCGCGTGAGTCGGTCGAGCCGTGCGCGATCGAACGGGCGCGTGTCCTCGATGGGAGAGCGTGACGGGGCGCGCGACAGGCCCTGCCCGTCGCGTTCGCTCGCGCGCAGACGGTCGGCTGCGGCCGTGCCGAGCACGGCGTTCAGGTCGGGGCCGGCGTTCCAGCTCACGCCGCGGTACGAGGCCACGGCGTCGAGCGGCTTCATGTCGCCCGCGCCCGCAGGCACGGTCGAGGCGAACCCGGCGCGCACGCTCGAGGCGGCCTGACCCAGCGCGCTCGCACGCACGAACGTGAACACGCCACCCGGCACGCGGTCGTAGTCGCTCGCGTCGTCGGGGCCGAGCGGGGCCCAGCCCACGAAGTCGCCGACCTGCACCCATGCGACCCAGGCCGGAGCCCACGCGCCGTGCGGCTGCCACACCCAACCCTGGAACGAGTCGTGGAACCAGAGCCCGTAGTGGTCGGTGATCCAACCGAACGCGTCGTTCGACTCCCACACCCAACCGAACGTGTACGACGGCGTCCAGTAGCCGTCCTGATAGGGCCGCCACGCGACGGTGTTCACGCGCGGGCGGAACACCCAGCCGCGCGGCTCGACCAGCACCCAGTCGCCGTAGGGCGTGAGCTCGTCGTGGAAGGGGCGCAGCGCGGGGGCCAGCCCCATGCGGGCCGCGGGCACGCCTCCGCCGCCCGGCGGGGGCGGGGGCACGTCGTCGTACAGCCCACCGTCCACGGCGCACGAGCAGGCGAGGACCGCGAGCAGGACGAGGGGGGCCAGAGAAGCGCTCAAACGATTGTGCGAGAGCATGTTATGGCGTCCTCGAGGCCCCGGGGCCATGGCGAAGGAGTTTCGTGGTTGTTTCACTCGGTTCGGTGTGGCTATCATTCGCTCGCGCTGCATCTTGCAAGGTCCCCCCGGCAAATGCACCTCGCTCGAACCATCCCAACCGGGAGCCCTGCCATCATGCCTCATCGCATCCTCGCCCGCCTAGTCGCGGTCGCACTCCTCTTCGGTCCCGGTCTCGCGCATGCGCAGACCGTCGAACTCGAGACCCCGCTCATCACCCCCACCGCCGGTGGATCCGTCCTTGTGGACGTGTCGGTCACCGCCGGGGGAACGGGTGCTCCGAACGGTTTCACGATCGAGTGGATGACCGAGGCGCAGTTCCTCCAGATCGGCGGGCAGTGGCCCGTCTCGGCGACGCACCCGTTCGTGCGCTCGGCCGTGTTCCTGGGCACGCCGACCGTCAACACCGCCGACGGCACGGTCACGTTCTCGCTCGACCCGGGCGAGGTGGCCACGGTGCAGCTCGGCGACTTCTTCGACGAGACCGGTGTGATGACCGCGAACTCCAACGAGGAGCTCGCCGCCGGCACCATGTACGTGTTCCGCGTCAAGGCGAACGGTCCCGACGATCCGTTCGCGGCGTTCTCGTCGAGCCGCTACAGCGGCACGCATTACTGTCAGACCAAGCCGCCGGGCGGCGGCTACGGTGGTGGCTACGGGGACGATGACGACTGCACCGAGTCCGAGGGGCACTGGCGCAGCCACCCCACCCAGTGGCCGGTGTCGTCGTTGCGACTGGGCAACGTGGTGTACACCAAGGCGCAGCTGCTCTCGATCATGAACAAGTCGGCGCGCGGCAACGGTCTGCTCGCTCTGGCCCACGAGCTCATCGCGGCCAAGCTGAACGTGTTCGCGGGTGCGGTCGCGAGCCCCAAGACCTCCAACGCCATCGCGGCGGCCGATGCGCTGATCGGCAACCTCGTGATCCCGCCGCTGGGTGCGGGGTTCCTCAAGCCCGAGTACACGAACGGGGTGACCGATCACCTCGAGGACTTCAGCTCGGACGACGACGAGCACGAGTGCCGCATGCCCACGAACCGTCGCGCCAGCACGTGGGGTGCCGTGAAGGCCATGTACCGCTGACGCTCGCGCGAGCGTCGCACGTCGCCCCCGGTGAGCCGCTCGCTCGCCGGGGGCGATGCGTTGCGGGAGACGGGCGCGCACGTGCGCGGTGTCGCGGTCGGTCGTGTGCGCGCGAGGTGCCGCGTTCGCGCCTCATGTCACGGTCGTCCCGTGCGCACGTTCGAGCACGAGCGTCGCGATCCGACGCACGCTCGGCCGCGCCGACCCGTGCGGCGGGAGTGCGTGCGCTCAACGAACCGACCCCGGCGGGTGGGGCCCGCCGGGGTCGTGTGTGGGACGCGTGGTGCGACTACAGCCGCTTGTAGCTGGGCCCGCCGCCGCCCTCGGGCGTGGTCCAGGTGATGATCTGGTACGGGTCGGCGATGTCGCAGGTCTTGCAGTGCACGCAGTTCGACGCGTTGATGTGCAGCTTGAGCGCACCGGCCTTGTCGGGGTCGGGCACCATCTCGTACACGTTCGCCGGGCAGAAGTGCTGGCACGGGTTGCCGTACTCCTCGCGGCACTTCGTGGCGCACACGCTGGTGTCGGCCACGCGCAGGTGCGAGGGCTGGTCCTCCTCGTGGATCGTGCCCGACAGGTAGACGTCGGCGAGCTTGTCGAACGTGAGCACGCCGTCGGCCTTCACCGGCGCGGGCTTGCCGTTGGGGTGCACGGCGCTCAGCGGGCGCATGCGCTCGTGGCTGGCGTGGCCCTTGAGCGCGTCGCCGAGCGGGTCGAGCCCGCCCATGAACATCTGGAACCCGGTGCGCGGCAGCGCCGTCCACAGCCCGCCGTCGAACGCCTGGTGGAAGTTGCGCATGCCGCGCAACTCGGCACCGGCCCACGACTCATGCACGCGCCGCTCGTAACCGGCCAGCTTGGCCGCCGAGAAGTCGTCGGCCAGCAGGCACTCGAACACCTGCTCGGCGGCGAGCATGCCGCTCTTGATCGCGAGGTGGATGCCCTTGAGTCGGCCGCCGTTGAGGAAGCCGCCGGTGTCGCCCGCGAGCAGCAGGCCGTCGGCGTACAGCTTGGGCATGGCGTACCAACCGCCCTCGGGGATCGCCTTGGCGCCGTAGCTCACCGGCTTGCCGCCCGCGAGCAGCGGGGCCACGAGCGGGTGCGTCTTGAAGCGCTGCAGGTTGGCGTGCGGGTCGTTGGTGGGATCGGCGGCGTCGAGACCGGTGACGAACCCCACGTACCACAGCGAATCCGAGAGGCCGTACACGAACCCGCCCCCGAACGTGCTCGAGGGCAACGGCCAGTTCATGGTGTGGATGACGTGGCCCTTGCGCGCCTGTCCGGCCGGGACCTCCCACAGCTCCTTCACGCCGGTCGCGTACACCTGCGGCTGGCGGCCCTCGGTGAGACCGAGCGCGGACTCGAGCTGCTTGGCGACCGTGCCGCGCGGGCCCTCGCACAGCACCGTCACCTTGGCCAGGCAGTCCGCGCCGGGCTGGTACGACGACTTGCGCTGACCGTGCTTGTCCACGCCCTTGTCGCCCGTGCGCACGCCGAGCACGCGCGTGCCCTCGAGCAGCGGCGTCTGCGCGGGCGTCTCGGTGGCGATCAGGATGCCGCGCTCCTCGGCCTGCGCGCCCAGCCACTTGGAGAGCTCGCCCAGGCTCACGACCACGTTGCCGTGGTTGTCGAGCGCGGGCGGCACGAACGGCAGACGGAACGACGAGCCCTCGAACAGGATGACGACGTCGTCGTGCGTGACCTCGGACTCGATGGGGCAGCCCTTGGCCGCGTAGTCGGGCATCAGCTCGCGCAGCGCGCGCGGGTCCATGACCGCGCCCGAGAACCCGTGCGCACCGACCTCGGACGACTTCTCGAGCACGGCGATGTTCATCTCGGGCAGCGGCTGGGCACCCGAGGCGGCGGCCGACTCGTTGTGTCGCGCGATGAGGTCGGCGAGATGGATCGCCCCGGCGAGACCCGCCGGGCCGCCACCGACGAACTGGACGTCGAACTCGAGGACTTCGCGTTCCATGGGACCTCCGCTCAGTGGGCCGCGCCGGTGGTGGCGTGGGCGTGCGCCTCGAGCCAGCGCTCGCAGTCGATCGCGGCCATGCAGCCGCTGCCGGCGGCCGTGACCGCCTGACGATAGACCTGGTCGTGCACGTCACCGGCCGCGAACACGCCCTCGACCGAGGTGTAGGTCGAGCCGGGCTTCACGACGAGGTAGCCCTTCTCGGTGGTCGGGAGCTGGCCGGCGAGGAACTCGGTGTTGGGCTTGTGGCCGATCGCCACGAACACGCCGCCGATGGGCATCTCGGACGTCTCGCCCGAGGTGGTGTCGCGCAGGCGCACGCCGGTCACGCGCGTACCGTCGCCCAGCACCTCGGCGATCTCGCGGTTCACGAGGAAACGGATCGCCGGGTTGGCCTGTGCGCGCTCGAGCATGATCTTGCTGGCGCGGAACGTGTCGCGGCGGTGCACCAGCGTGACGCTGGAGCAGAACCGCGTGAGGTAGTTGGCCTCCTCCATGGCGGTGTCGCCACCGCCCACCACGATCACGTCCTTGCCCTTGAAGAAGAAACCGTCGCAGGTCGCGCACGCCGAGACACCGAAGCCCATGTACTTGGTCTCGCTCGGCAGCCCGAGCAGCAGCGCCGAGGCGCCGGTGGCCACGATGAGCGACTGGGCGCGGTACTCCTCGCCGTCGGCCCACACGCGGAACGGGCGCTGCGACAGGTCCACGCGCTCCACGAGCGTGTCCTTGATCTCGACGCCGAAGCGCTCGACCTGGGCGCGCATGTGCTCCATGAGCTCGGGGCCCTGGATGCCGTGCGGGAAGCCGGGGTAGTTCTCGACCTCGGTGGTGATGGTGAGCTGCCCGCCGGGCTGCAGGCCGGTGAAGATGAGCGGCTTGAGGTTGGCGCGGGCGGTGTAGAGGGCGGCGGTGTAGCCGGCGGGGCCGGAGCCGAGGATGATGACGTTGCGGACGTCGGACACGGTGCTCTCCCGGGGCGCGAGGTGCGGTCGGAGGGTGGAATCGCGCCTACTCTAGAGGCTCCCCGGCCCGCGGGGAAACCTGCGAAGAGGCCGCCCCGCGGGGTGCGGGACGGCCTCGTTCGGGTGCGGCGGAGGGCGGTCGGCTAGCCGCGCAGGGCGCGGGCGAGCGGCTGGCGGGAGGCCTTGAGGGCCGGGAAGAACCCGCCCACCAGTCCGAGCAGGGCCGAGAACCCGACGGCCTGCGCCATGATGACCGGCGTGATACGGAACTGGAACGCCATCTCCGAGAAGCTCTGGAAGTTCGTGGTGCTGGAGGTGATGCCGTTCATGGGCAGCGACAGCACGCAGCCCACCAGCCCACCCAGCACGGCGATGATCACCGACTCGACCACGAACGACACCATGACCGCGCCCGGGGCGAACCCGAGCACGAGCAGCGTGGCGATCTCGCGGGTGCGCGCGCCGATCGAGGCGTACATGGTGTTCGCCGCCCCGAACACGGCGCCGATCGCCATGATGACCGTGATGAACGTGCCGATCACCGTGATGAGCAGCGTGAACGCCTCGCTCTGCGCGGCGTAGAACGCCTGCTCGCGCTGCACCTGCAGCGGCAGGCGCGGGTCGGACTCGAGGCGACGCTTGAGCGCCTCGAACCCCGAGGGGTCCTTCATGCGGAAGACGAACGTCTGGAAGTAGCCCGTGCGGTTGAGCGCCGGCATGAGCACGGCCGCGTCGCCCCAGATCTCGGACTCGAACGCCGAGCCGTTGGCGGTGAAGTGGCCGACCACGGTGAAGTCGCGCTGCTCGAACCGCAGACGGTCGCCGACGCGGCAGTTCTCGAAGCGGCCCGCGATGCGCTGCGCCACGATGACCTCGTCGGTGCCGGGCGTGAACATGCGGCCCTCGACCACCTTCACGCCGCCGCGCAGTTCACCGGCGCCGGGGTCCACGCCACGCAGCATGACGTTGGACGAGCCCTTCTGGCCCAGACGCGGCTTGTTCACCACGATCACCATCTCGGCGCTGGCGCGCGGACGGCCGTCGGGGCCCACCGCCACCGCGGGGTCGGCCGCCAGCACGCGCGACTGCTCCAACGTGATGCCGCTGGAGATCTCGCTGTCGGCGCCCTTGCGCAGCACGATGACGTTGTCGGGCGAGCCGGTGCTCACGAGCGACGCCTTGAACCCGTCGGCGAGCGCGAGCGCACCGATGTAGATGGCCACCGTGAGCCCGATGCCGATCGCCGTGGTGGCGGTGGAGATGGGTCGGTTGAGGACGCTGCGCAGGTTGTACGCGAACGGGATCGCCATGGACTCGGTCCTCACTCGACGCGCCGAAGCGCGTCCACGATGCGCAGGCGCGAGGCCTGCAGGGCGGGGATCAGGCCGCTCACCGCGCCGATGAGCGTGGCGATGCCGACGCCCGTGAACACGGTGGTCCAGTACACCGACATGGGCGGCAGGAACGTGCCGAACACCGCCCGGCCGTCCACCAGCAGCTTGGCGCCGAGCGCGCCCAGCAGTCCGCCGCCGAGCGTGATGACCGCCGCCTCGGCGACGACCATGGTGAACACGTGCCCGTCGGTGAACCCGAGCGTCTTGAGCACACCGATCTCGCTCGTGCGCTCGCGGATGCTGGTCATCATGGTGTTGGCCGCGATGAGCAGGATGCTGAACACGATGGCGATGCCGATGACCTGCAGCACGAACGGCACGTTGCCGTACATGCTCACGAACCCGGCCTGGAACGCCTGCTCGGTCTCGGTGAGCGTGGCGGGCGCGGCGTTCTCGAACTGCGAGTCCACGGCCTTGAGCACCGCGGTCGCCTGCGAGGGGTCGGAGAGCTCGAGCACGTAGGTGCCGACCGCCTCCTGCCCGCCCATGCCCTTCTCGGACAGGTACTTGTAGTGGAAGAACATGGTCTCGTCGCCGAACGACTTCTGGCGCGCGCGGTACACGGCGCGGATGGTGAACGGCCAGTCGCCGGGGAAGATGGTGCCCGCGAGCGTGACCGTCTGTCCCAGCTTCCAGCCCTTCTTGGCCATGAGCTTCTCGCCCACGACGCAGGCGGTGCGTTCGAGGTAGTAGGAGGCCAGCTTGGGGTCGGCACCCTCGGGCACACCGCCCTGCGCCATGGCGGGCGAGGCCTCGATGATCTCGACGTCCTTGGCGTAGATGGCGAAGTACGGATCGTCCACGCCGAACTGCGCGAAGAACCCGCGCGTGTCCGCGGGGTCCTGGGCGCCGAACCAGTTCTGCACCGCCACGCGCTTCACGCCCGGCACCGACTCGATCCGCTGGCGGTACGCCATGGGGATCCACTGCACGAGCGAGATGCGGTTGCGCGTGACGAGGCGCGACTCGCTGCCGACCTTGATGGACTCGTTGAGGGTGTCGAGCACGCCGAACAGCGTGCAGAACAGGAACAGCGCCACCGTCACGCTGGCCATGGTGAGGAACGTGCGGAGCTTGTTGCGGAACAGGTTCACGAGTACGAGCTTGAGCATGTGCCGCCTCCGTCAGTTCGTGAGGACACCCTTCTCGAGGTGGTACTGACGCGTCGCGCGCTCCGCGGCGTGCGGATCGTGCGTCACCATGACGATGGTCTTGCCGAACTCGCGATTGAGGCGCTCGAGCAGCTTGAGCACCTCCTCGGCCGACTTGCGGTCGAGGTCGCCGGTGGGCTCGTCGGCGAGCAGCACCTTGGGGTCGGACACCAGCGCGCGCGCGATCGCGACGCGCTGCTCCTGACCACCCGAGAGCTGGCGCGGGTAGTGACGCAGACGGTCGCCGAGCCCCACCAGCTGCAACGCGGTCTCGGCGCGGCGGCGGCGTTCGGCCGCGCTCATGGGCACGAGCAGCAGCGGCAGCTCCACGTTCTCGACCGCGGTGAGCACGGGCATGAGGTTGTAGAGCTGGAAGATGTAGCCGATGGACGCGGCCCGCCAGCGCGCGAGCGCGTCGCCGCCGAGGCGCGCGATGTTGGTGTCGCCCACGACGAGGTCGCCCGAGGTGGGCTGGTCCACGCCACCGATGAGGTTGAGCAGCGTCGTCTTGCCCGAGCCCGACGGGCCCATGAGCGCGACGAACGCGCCGTCGGGGATGGTGAGGGTGAGACCGTCGAGGACGACCACCTCCTCGGCGTCACGACGATAGACCTTGCGGACGTCACGGACCTCGACCGATGCCATGCGTGCTCCCTTCGCGCGGGCCGCTCAGCGGCTCGCGAGCTTGACCTTCTCGCCGTCCTTCAGGTCGGCCGCGGGCGACAGCACCACGGCCTCACCGCCCGACAGACCCTGACGCACCTCGACGCGATCGCCCCGCTCGGGGCCCACGTCCACGGCGCGCTTGCGCACCACGCCCTCCTCGACCAGCCACACGATCGAACCGCCGTCGCTCTGCGCGATCGCCGCACGCGGCACGAACACGCGGCGCGGCGCCGCCTGCTCCTTCGCACCCTGGGCCTCGAACACCACCTTGGCGCCCATCTCGGGCAGGATGCGCGGGTCGCGATCGAGGATCGAGACCTTCACGAGCACCGTGGCCTTCTGGCGGTCGGCAGTGGGCACCACCTGACGCACGCGCCCGCGGAACGAGGTGTCGGGGTAGGCGTCGAGCGTGATGCGCGAGGGCTGGCCGTTGCGCACCTGCGCGATGTAGGCCTCGTTCACGTCCACCTCGACCTCGAGCGTCTGCAGGTCGGCCATGGTGACGATGGCCGTGCGCGTGAGACCGCCGCCGGCCGCGGCGGGCGCGACGATCTCGCCGACCTCGGCGTCCTTGCGCAGCACGGTGCCCGCGAACGGCGCGCGAACGCGCGTGTTCTCGAGATTGGCGTCGGCGAGCTGGTGCTGCGCGCGCGCGGCGTTGGCCTGCGCGAGCAGCACGTCGAGCCGCGTCTGCGCGTTCTCGAGGTCGGCTTCGGAGAGCAGGTTCTGCGTGCGCAGCGACTGCGAGCGCTGCAGGTCGCGGCGGGCCTGCACGATCTGCGCCTGCAGCGTGGCCATGTTGGCCTCGGTGGCGGTGCGTGCGGCCTCGAAGTCGGCGCTCTCGAGGCGCGCGATGATGTCGCCCGCGCCCACACGCGAGCCCTCGGTGACGCCGATCCACGCGAGTCGGCCGAGGATCTTGCTGGAGACGCTGGCCTTGGTGCGCGCCACGACGTAGCCGTTCGCGCTGATGCCGTCGCCGGAGACGCTGCCACCGCCGGTCGCCTCGGCGCTGCCCACGGTGACGGCGCGCGGACCGCCGGCGACGATCCGGTAGGTGACGAACGCGGCGAGCACGAACGCGAGCACGACGCCGACCACGATGAACGGGCTCGGACCACGACGGGTGGGCGGCGCGGAGCGGTCGATGCGCAGCGACGACAGGTCGATCTTGTTGTCCATGGACCGGGGACCTCGGGCGCAGGGGAGGGTGTGCGG
>JBEGJG010000048.1:0-12497 GCA_041184705.1 Candidatus Eiseniibacteriota bacterium | reverse complement strand
GCCCCCTTCCCGAGGCCCCTCGGAGACCGGAAAACACGAGCATCGCATTCGACTGCGCCGCAGCGGCTTGCGCCGCTCCATGAAAGCCGGACATGAGAAACCCCGAGGACCGCGAGCGAGTCGCGGTCCCCGGGGGCTGAAGCTTGTGCCGGGTCACCGGAACCTTCTTCCGGCGCTTCCTGCCGTCAGGACTAGCGGCGCAGGTTCACGAGGTCGTTGAGGATCTCGTCGGCCGTCGTGACCACACGGGCGTTCGCCTGGAAGCCACGCTGGGTCACGATCATGTTGGTGAACTCGTTCGAGATGTCCACGTTCGACCCCTCGAGCGCGCCCGGGGTGATCGTCGAGCGGCTGGTGCCGCCGGCGAAGCCCACGACCGCGAGGCCCGAGTTCGGCGTGCTCTGGTACATGCCGTCGTTCGACCGCACGAGACCGCCGGGGTTGTTGAAGGTGGCGAGGGCGATCTGCGCCAGGCTGCGCGTCACGCCGTTGTCGAAGAAGCCGCTGATGACGCCGTTGGCGTCCACGCTGATGTTGATGAGCGAGCCGGCCGGGAAGCCGTTCTGCTCACGGACGACGGCGTTGGACGGGTTGGCGAAGCCGGCCAGACCGTTGGTCGTGTTGACCGTGCCCGGATCGAGCGTGATGTCGAACGGCAGACCGCCGCCCGCGGGCGTGATCGTCATGTTGCTGCCACCGCCCGGGTACGTGAACGACAGCAGCTGGCCGGTCGGGCCGAACGTCACCTGACCGGAGCCGGCCGGCGTCACGGTGCCGGTCGCCGGCGTGCCGCCCACGTCGGCCGTCCAGCTCCACTCCGAGGCGCCGGTCTTCTCGAACGACAGGGTGAGCACGTGCGGCGCACCGGTGCTGTCGTACACGGTCGTGGTCATGGACTTGAACGCGCCCACGCCCGCGCTGCTGTCGAGGTTGCCGGTCAGCGAGATGAGGCTGGTGGCCTGCGCGGGCGCCTTGTCGGTGAGGCCGATGTGGATGCCCGAGATGGCCGTGCCGCTCGTGAAGTTGCCGCGCGCATCGGCGTTGATGCCCTGCACGAGGTAGCCCGTGCCCGGGTTGATCAGGTTGCCGTTGGCGTCGAGCTGCAGGTTGCCGGCGCGCGAGTACACGCTCGAGTTGCCGTTGTTGAGCACGAAGAACGCGTCGCCCTGGATGGCGAGGTCGAGCGGCTGACCGGTGTTCTCGAGGCTGCCCTGCGAGAACAGCTGGTCCACGCTGCCCATGTTGACGCCGGTGCCGATCTGGAGCGGGTTGGTGCCGCCCAGCGTGGCCGAGGGGCGCGAAGCACCGCTCACGAGCTGGACGAACGCCTCCTTGAACGTGACGCGCGACGACTTGAACGCGACCGTGTTGACGTTGGCGATGTTGTTACCGATGACGTCCATCCGCGTCAGGTGGTTCCGCAGACCGGACACGCCGGCGAAGAGCGCTCGCATCATGGTGTACATCCTCCGTGTGACGGGTGACTGAGGGATCGGGAAGGGAAGTCGCGGACGGGGAGCGCGCCCATGGCGCGCGGGGGATCAGGGTTGGCCGATCTCCGAGAGGTTGGAGAGCGGGATGTCGAGCGCCCCGACGCGCAGCGTGATGACGCCGTTCGTGAAGTGGACGCCCTCGACCCGACCACTGACGAAGGTGCGGACCGGGACCTTGGAACCGTTCGGTCCGGTGCACTGGATCTCGTAGGTGTACGAGCCCACGGGCAGGTCCGACGGCAGGTCCACGTTCTGCTGGCCGGCGGGCAGGCGACCGAGCGGGCGCTCGGCGACGACGCGGCCGTTCTTGTCCTTGAGCGTGATCGTGGCCTCGCCACCGCCGGTGCCGACGTCGAGCCGGACGCGGGCCGCCCCCGTGACCGGGACCTCGACCTGGTCGCCCTGCGCGACGATGGTCTTGCCGACGAGCGAGGCGGAGAACGCGGTCTCGCCCATGAGCGAGTTGAGCTGGCCCTGCTGCGCGAGCGTCTCGACGCCCGCGTTGAGCGTGGTCAGCTGCTCGACGCTGGTGAACTGCGCGAGCTGCGCGGCGAACTCGTGCGGCTCGAGCGGGTTGGTGGGGTCCTGATTGCGCAACTGCGTGACGAGGAGCGTGAGGAACGCCTCCTTGCCCACGCTGTCACGCCCCGTCGTGGCCGACGAGGTGCGCTTGGCGTTCGTGGCCGCGAGCAGCTGGTCCACCGCGGCCTGCGCGTTCGAGGCTCCGTAGAGGGGATCGACCATGACCTATCTCCCTTCCCGCGAGGTCCCACGTTCACGACGCGACTGGCGATCGTGGGCGTGCGCCTGCTGGTGTTCACGCGCCGTGCGCGAGTCTCGCGACGGCGAGTCCTGTCCGCGGTCGGACGACGCGGTGCGCGCGACGTCCACCGTGATGCGCGCGTCCTCGAAGCCGTGCGCCCGCAGCGCGCGGGTCAGCCCGGTGAGGTCGCGCTCGATACGCTCGGCCGCCGCCGCGTCGGGCACCTGCACGCTGGCGTGCAGCATGTCGCCGCGCAGCGCGACGCGGAGTCGGCCCTCGATGCCGTCGCCGCGATCGAACGCCACCGTGGCGTGCGAGGGCGACGAGGTCTGCGGGCGTTCCTCGGGCAGCGGTGCGGGGCCCTGGGCGCCGCCCACCGTGGGCAGCGGGTCCTCAAGACGCGCCGGTGCGGTCGTGACGCCGTGCACGAGCGCGTGCGGAGGCGTGGCCGGCCGCTCGACGCCGTAGGCGGACTCGACCGCGTTGGGCAGCGTGCTCGGGGCGGGCGAAACCTCCCCTTCGACCTTGGCCTTCACCGAGGCCGCCGAACGCGCGCGACCCCGTGTGTGCGCCGCGACGACCGGCTGCTCGTCGGTCGAGGTGCTGGCGGCATCCGTCCCGGCGCGCACCGCGCGTTCGGGCAGCGCCGCTTCGGGTGCGACCTCGCCACTGGCAGCCGCGGCGCGATCGTCCCCCGCCACCACGGACTCCACGACGACGCTGCCCTCCCGCACCTCGAGGCGCGGACCGGGCAGACCGGCGAGTCCGGCCTCGACCGCCGCCGCCGCAGCCGCGGCACGGTGGAGCACCGCCGCAGCGCGCTCGAGCGCGGGCGACGCGGGCAGGCGGACGGGCACGAAGCCCGCGGGCAGTTCCATGCGACCACGCTCGGGCACGGACGACTCGAACGTGGGCGCGGGCACATCGGCCTCGTCCGTGAGCGGTGCCGCGGACTCGAGCGACGACTCCGGACGGATCGGCGCGGCGACGTGCGCGCCCGCGTTCACACGAGCGGGCGCTTGGGCTTCGACCGGGACGCCGGGCGAGACCGCGGGTGCGGCCTCGGGCAGGACGCGACCGTGCGGTGCCGGGGTGGGCACCACGCCCGCGGTCGCAGGACCGTTCGGGGCGTGGAGCGGACGATCCGGGGCCGGGACGGCCGGGAACGTCGGCGTCGCGCGCGGCGTCGGGACGGGCACGGGGCCCGCCACCGAGGGACGCGGCGGCTCACCATCGGCACACGGCACGGCCGCGGCCTCCGAGGTCACCACGGGCGCCTCGGTGGGGATCACAGGGACCGGCGTGGGCGCCGGCGCGGGCGCGACGTTCGCCGCCAGCATGCCAGCGAACATCGCGGCCAGGTCGTCGGGCACCGCGCCCACTTCGCGCGCGGGCTCGGGCCAACCGGGAACGGGAACGGGCGAGACGGGGTTCACGGGCGCTTCTCCTCGACGGTCGGGGTGAGCAACCGCCGCGAGAGCTGCGCGGCGCGTTCCACCGGCATCGCGGCGAGCAACGTGGCGGCCTGACGCGGCCCCACCGAACGCAGCACACCCTCGACCTGCGCATCGCTCAGATGCGTGAGGATCGCGGCGGCCTCGGCGGGTTTCATGGCCACGAGGATCTTGGAGACGCGTGCGAAGTCAGCGGGCTCCTCGACGGGCGTCTCGGGCGTGTGCGAGGGCACGGTCTCGACGGCGTGCGGAACGGAGGCCGCGAGCGCCATGCGATCGGGCTCGGCGTGCGCGGCCGCGGCCGGGTCCGCGGCACCGTCGTGCAGCGCGGCCTCGCCGTGCGAGGCGTCACCGGGCGTCGCCTCGGCGGCGGGCGCGTGCGCACCGTGCAGCGTCGAGTCGGCCACCGCGGTGCTGTCGGCGACCGCGGCCGGCGGCGGCGTGCGCATGACGACGATGGCGGTGCTGCCCGCCATCGCGAGCACGAGGCACCCCACGCCCACGATGATGATGGTCTTGTTCACGCGTCCCCCCTCGCGATGTGCCGACGAGCCTCGGTGAGGCTGTCGTTCTCCTTCTGCTCGGCCCGGGCGCTCGTCACGCTCCAGTCCATGTGCCGCTTCTCGCGGAGCTTCTCGATGACGCGGCGATCGCGCCGCGCCTCCTTGAACCGATCCTGTTCACGCACCACCGACTCGGTCGCGGCGCGGTGCGCATCGGCCGCGGCCTCGGCGGCCAGCATGGCGGCCTGCAGCGTGAGCCCCAGGTTGCGCAGCGCCCCGGCCGTGAGGTCCACGCCCGCGCCGCGCACCACCTGCTCCCCCGCCCGCTCCAGCCCGGCGTGGGCGCGCTCGAGCGCGGCCCGCTGCTCGCGCTCGGCGTGCAGGGCCTCACCGAGCACGCGCGCCTGATCGCGCTCGTGCAGCTCGCGCAACCTCAGGACGCGTTCGAGGGGGAACCGGAAGCGCTTCATGCGGCTCCCGTCTTGACGCGCGCCCGCACGAGGGTGGCGAACGCCGCGAGGCGGTCGCGCGAACCCTGGATGGGCGTGTGGTCATGGGCCTGCTGACGCAGGAAGTCGAGGGCCTGCGGACGGAGCGCGATGGCCGCGTCGGTCCACGGGTCGGCACCCGGCTTGTAGGCGCCGACGGCGATCAGGTCCTCGTTGGCGCGATAGGCGGCCTCGACGCGCAGGAACAGGTCGGCGTCCTCGCGCGCCTGCGGCGAGACGACGGCGTCGCGAACACGGCTCACGGATTCGAGCACGTCGATGGCCGGGAAATGCTTGGTGTTCGCGAGCCGGCGCGTGAGCACGATGTGACCGTCGAGGATCGAACGGGCCGAGTCGGCGACCGGGTCGTTGAAGTCGTCGCCCTCGACGAGCACGGTGTAGAGGCCGGTGATGCTGCCACGGTCCGAGGTGCCGGCGCGCTCGAGCAGGCGCGGCAGCAGCGCGAACACGCTCGGCGGGTAGCCCTTGGTGGCCGGCGGCTCGCCCACGGCGAGGCCGATCTCGCGCCACGCCATGGCGACGCGCGTCACCGAGTCCATCATGAGCAGCACGTTGCGACCGGTGTCGCGGAAGTACTCGGCGATGCTGGTGGCGACCTGCGCACCGGTGGCGCGCACGACCGCGGCCTGATCCCCGGTCGCGGCGATCACGACCGAGCGCGCCAGGCCCTCGGGACCGAGGTCGCGCTCGATGAACTCGCGCACCTCGCGCCCACGCTCGCCCAGCAGCGCGATGACGTTGATGTCGGCGGTGGTGTGGCGCGCGATCATGCCCATGAGCACGCTCTTGCCCACGCCCGAGCCGGCCATGATGCCGATGCGCTGCCCGCGACCGATGGTGATGAGACCGTCGAGTGCGCGAACCCCCGTGCCGAGCGGGGTGTCGATGCGCGAACGACCGAGCGGATCGGGCGCGTCGGCGCCCAGCGAGCGACGCCGCGTGGTGCCGAGCGGGCCGAGCCCGTCGAGCGGTCGGCCGAGCCCGTCGAGCACGCGACCGACGAGCGATTCGCCCACGTCGGCGTCGAACGCGTGCCGCAGCGGTACGACCTCGGCACCGGGGTGGATGCCCTCGACCCGACCGAGCGGCATGAGCAGCACACCCCGCTCGTGGAAGCCCACGACCTGCGCGAGCAACGCGTCCTGGCCGTCGGGCACGATGCGGCACACCTCGCCGACCGCGACGGGCAGCGAGGACACCTCGACCACCTGACCGATGACGCGGTTCACGCGCCCGCACACCGCGAAGCGCGGTGTGTCGTCGAGGCGGGACAGCGTGCGATCGAGCCAATTCGTCGTCATGGTGCCCTCAGTCCTGACCCAGACGCTCGTAGAGCGCCCGCAGTGCCATGTCGAGACGACCGTCCACGAGCCGCTGCGGGCTCTCGACCGCGAACCCCGCACGCCCCACGGAGGGATCGGCGATCCAGCGGATCGCGACCCCGGCATCGGACGGCAGCAACGTGTCGCGTGCCGCGCCGAACGCGGCGAGGTCGTCGGGGTGCAGACGCACGTCCACCGCGAGGTCGTGCGGCATGAGCTCGAGTGCGCGGCGGATCCACTCGCCGAGCAGCGCGGGATCGGCCTGCACCTCGCGCTGCACGAGTCGGCGGGCGACCGCGAGCGCGAGCGCTTCGAGGTCTCGCTGGCGACCGGCGAGCAGCTCCCCGTGACGCGCCTGGAGTTCACGCGCCACGCCCTGCAGCACCTGCAGCGCGGGCTGGAGTTGCGCGGTGGCACGAGCGGCGCCATCGCGCACGCCCTCGGCGTAGCCGGTCTCGTACGACGCGTCCACCGGCTCGGCGACGACCGCGGGCCCGCCGAACTCCGGCAGCGCCCACGCCCCCGAGACCGGGGCGAGGTCGGCGGTGCGCACGAGCGAAGGCGGCAGCCACAGGGTCTCAGACGATGACATCGTCGCTCCCCCCGCGCCCGGCGATCATGATCTCGCCCGACTCCTCGAGTGCGCGGACCGAATCGATGATGCGAGCCTGCGCGGCCTGCACGTCCTTGACGCGCACCGGGCCGAGCATCTCCATCTCCTCCTCGAGCGCCCCCGCCGCGCGCTCGGACATGTTGGCGCGGATGTGCGCCTTGAGCTCGTCGCTCGCGGCCTTGAGCGCGATCGCCAACTCGCGCGACTCGACCTCGCGCAGCAGGCGCTGCACGCCCTTGCCGTCCACCTGCAGCAGGTCCTCGAACACGAACATGAGGGCCTTCACACCGGCGGCGACGTCGGCATCGCGCTCGCCCAGCTGCTCCATGATCTCCTTGCCGAGGTCGCCCCCGGTCTGGTTGAGCACACGCGCCACGGCCGCCGCGCCACCGCCCGCGGCGGGACGCGCGCTGAGCGTGAGGTCGGCCTTGCCGGCCAGCGCCTGCTCGACGAGCAGCAGCGACTCGGGCGTCACGCCGTCGAGCCGTGCGACGCGGTACAGGATCTCGGAGGCCAGCCGGGGCTCGAGCGCCTTGACCACGGCCGTGACCTGGTCGGCGTCGAGATGGGCGAGCACGAGCGCCGCGGTCTGCGGATGCTCGCTGCGCAGCACGCCCGCGAGCATCGCGGGATCGGCCTTCTTGAGCTGGCGCATGCGCGCGTCGGGCCGCGTCTCCTCGATGCGGTCCAGCACGGGCTTGGCCTTGGCGGGACCGACGGCCTGCTCGAGCAGCGTGCGAGCGGGCTCCTCGCCCCCGCGCACACCGGTCGGCCCGCTCTGCGCGGCCCGGCGGAACTCCTCGAGCACCTGATCCACGAGCTCGCGGTCCACCGGCGGCAGCGACTGGATCTCGCGCGTGACCGACTCCTGCTCCTCGGGCGACAACGCCTTGAGCAGCTTGCCCCCATGCTCGGGTCCGAGCGCGAGGCACAGGATGGCGCTCCTCTGGGCGCCGGTCAGGGCGTCGTAGCGCAGCGCGCGCGTGGTCGTGCTCATTTGTTGTCCGCCAGCCAGGCGCGCAGCACCTGGGTCGTCGCATCGGGACCGGGCTCGGCGAGCAGGCGCTGACGCAGCAGCGCGAGGTCACCCGTGTCGGCCGCGGGCGCCGCACCGGCCGGACCGGCCGCCGCGGGCACCGCCTCGCGCGCCGGGCGCGCCGGCGAGCGGAAGGTGCGCAGTGCGAGCACGAGCAGCGCGACGATGGCCGCGACCGCGAGCAGCGGACGACCGAAGCGCTCGGCCATGCCCATGAGGTCGAGCGCGGGCTTCGCGGCCGCGGGCCCCGTGCCCTCGGCCACGGCCACCGGCTCGAACGCGATCGCGTTGACGGTCAGGCGATCGCCGCGCGTGCTGTCCACGCCGGCGGCATCGCGCGCCATCTCGCGCAGCTGGTCCACGGTGATGTTGCGCGCGCCGCCGATCGTGGTGCGGTCCACCAGCACGGCGACGGTGAGACGCTGCACCGCGCCGGTGGCGCTCACGCTGCGCTCGAGCCGACGGGTGTTCTGGTAGGCGTTGTTGATGACGGTCTGCGCACCGCCGCCGTCGGTCTCGCCGGCCTCGCTGCGCTGCTCGCTGGCGAGCACCTGACCGTCGGGATCGAACGACTCCGCGGTGCGCTCGACCTGGTCGAACGACAACGTGGCCGCGACCTGGGCCCGCACGCGACCCGGGCCGACCACGGTCGTGAGCAGGTCCTCGATGCGCCCGGCGAGCTGCGACTCGAGCGTGCGCTGCAACTCGAGGTTGCGGCTGCCACCGCCCCCCGCGCCGGGGCTCGCCGGGACCGACAGCACGTGCCCGGTCGCGTCCATGACCGCGACGTTCTCGGGCGGGAGCTGCTCGACGCTGTTCGAGACGATGTACACGATGCCCTGCACGGACTCGGCCGGCAGCGCACCGCCGTTCTTGAGCGTGACCACGACCGACGCGCTCGCCGGTCGCTCGTTGCGACGCAGGTTGCTCGGCGACGGCAGCACGAGGTGGACCTGCGCATCCTGGATGCCCTGCAGACCGCTGATCGTGCGCGCGAGCTCGCCCTCGAGCGCGCGCTGGTAGGTGACGCGCTGCGTGAAGTCGGTCATGCCCCACGAGGTCTTGTCGAACAGCTCGAGGCCCGGGCGACCGGTCGAAGGCAGACCCTCGCGCGCCAACGCGACACGCGCGGTGGCGATCTGCGCGACGGGCACCTCGATCTCGCTGCCCCCGCCCCCGAGGCGGTACTCGATGTTGTTCTTGCGCAGCTGGTCCCCGATACGCCCCGACTCCTTGAGGTCGAGGTCGCGGAACAGCGTCATGTACGTGGGGGCGCTCATCTGGTGCGCGATCACCCAGACGGTGACGATGGCCGCGGCCGCGAGCGCGAACAGCAGCAGCTTGCGACCGGCCGGGCCCTGCGCATCCTGGATCAGCGTCTTGAGCTCGCTCATTCGGGGGACCTCACTGGACGTTCATCACGGAGCGGTAGGCCTCCGTGAGCTTGTTGCGGAGCTCCACGAGCAGCTCGAGCGAGATGCTGGCCTCCTCGCTCGCTGCCATGACCTGATGCAACTCGACCGGCTCGCCGCGCAGGAACGCCTGGATGAGGTCGCGCGACGACGTCTCCATCTGCGAGGTGTCGTTGAGCACCTTCTTGAACACGTCGCCGAACGACGCGCCCGGCGCATCGCCCACCGGCGCGCTCGGCGTGGGCGCGGTCGGGAGCGAGAGGCGGAACGGGCCGTCGAGGCGGATCGGGTCCATGACTCAGGCCTTCACGTCGATGCGGCCGCCGAGCGGCGCAGGGACCGAGTCGCGACCGGTGCGCGCGGCGTCGCGCGGGCCGTAGGTGAGCGCGCCGAGTTCGTCGCGGCGCGAGAAGAACGCCTGCTCCTCGGGCGTGAGGAGATCCCAGAGGCTCGCGCCCTGCGAGGCGGTGCGCTCGGTCTCGGGCGCGGGCTTCGAGGCGGCCGGAGCCGCGGCGCCCGCCGTGCGGGCCGCCACGGGCGCGGCGACGGGGTTCATGTAGGGGTTCGAGCGGGAGATGTGCATGGGGTTCCTCGTCAGATCTCGAGTGCGCGCCGGAGCATCGACTTGGCGGCCTGGAACACGGTGGCATTGGCCTCGAACACGCGGCGCGCGACCATCAGGTCCACGAGCTCGGTGTTCACGTCCACGTTGGGATAGGTCACGAAACCGTCGGCGTCCGCGTCGGGATGACCGGGGTCGTAGAGACGGCGGCCCGCGCGCGGATCGGTGACCTCGCTCGCGACCGGCGCCCCCTCGGCCACGTCGCCGCTCACGGTGACGACCTGACGCTGGTAGGGACCGCCATCGGCCGTGCGCGTGGTCTCGACGTTCGCGAGGTTGCGCGAGATGACGTCCAGGAAGCGCTGCTGGACGCTCATGCCCGCGGCCGGCGTGGACAGCCCGCTCATGAGCTGCCGCGTGGTGCGCGGGAGGACGGGGAAACGGATGGGATCAGCCACGCGTGTCTCGGATCGCGGTGCGCAGTCGGCCGTAGGCCTGCTGCAGCAGCTTCGCGTCCGCCTCGTAGCGGAGCTGGGTGTCGGCGAGCTCGGCCATGTCGCGCTGGAGGTCCGCCTCCTGGACGCGCTTCTGGCCCGCCTTGGCGAGATCGGTGGCGAAGTCGGTGCTGCTGCTCGACGACAGCGCCCCCGCGACACGACGCGCGATGGCCTTGTGCGTGGACGAGGTCTCCTCGAGACCCGCACGCAGCGAAGCCGTCAGCGACGTGTTCCCGAACAAGCCCTTGATCATGGTGACCTCCGTGGACGAGTGGACCCGGAGGGCACTACTGCAAGCGTGGTGCCATGCCTGTGCGACGCGCGCACCGCGAGCGCAACCCGTTGTCGCCGTTCGAGTCCCGCGTGCGTCACCGATCGCGGCGCGCACGCCGTTCACACGCGACGGCAATCACGACCGGAAGGAGATGCCGGACGTCCGTTCCGGTCGTGCGCGCACCGCTCGCGAATGCGGAGGGCAGAGGACGCGCCACGGTGACGGGGATCCCGCACGACGTCCGGCTCGAACGCGACGGCGCTGATGCCACCGACGAGACGACCCACCCGCGCGCGGCGGGGGTGCCGCCCAGCCATGGAACGAGCGCCCGGACCACGAGGGTCCGGGCGCTCGGGATGGCGGCCGAGGGAATGGTCCCCGGCCGGATGGATCAGGCCACGATCTTGAGCTTGTTGCGCAGCGTGCGCTCGCTGATGCCGAGCATGCGGGCGGCCTTCGTGCGGTGCCCACCGGTCGCCTCGAGGGCGCGCTGGATGGTGATGCGCTCGAGCACGTCGAGGTTGAACGAGGCCTCCTCGAGGCTCGGCCCGGCCGGCCGACTGGCGGCGGCCGCCGCCTGGGTGGGCGTCACCATGGCCGAAGCCGGGTGCCCCTCCCCTTCCGGCATCAGGAACGAATCCGCCGTGAGGCGGCCGTCGCGGCACAGGATGAGCGCCCGCTCGATGGCGTTGCCGAACTCGCGGATGTTGCCCGTCCAGCGACGACGACGCAGCACCTCGATGGCCTCGGGGGTGACGATCGGCGACTTCAGTGACGATCGGCGACTTCACGCCGAGCTGGCCCGCCATCTTCTGGATGAAGTGCTCGGCCAACTCGGGCAGGTCCTCGAGACGGTCGCGCAGCGGCGGCGTGTGGATCGGCACCACGTGCAGGCGGAAGTACAGGTCGCGGCGGAACCGGCCGGCCTCGACCTCGGCGCGCAGGTCACGGTTGGTGGTGGCGACGATGCGCACGTCCACCTTGATGGACTGGTTGCCACCGACGCGCTCGAACTCCTGCTCCTGGATGGCGCGCAGCAGCTTCGCCTGCAGGTCGAGACGCATCTCGGAGACCTCGTCGAGCAGCAGCGTGCCGCGGTGCGCGCGCTCGAAGGCGCCCTGCGCACGCGCGGTGGCCCCCGTGAACGCCCCGCGCTCGTGGCCGAACAGCGTGCTCTCGATCAGCCCCTCGGGCAGCGCCGCGCAGTTGACGGTCACGAACGACTGGTGGGCGCGCGGCGACAACTCGTGGATGGCGCGGGCGAACAGCTCCTTGCCCGTGCCCGACTCGCCCTCGAGCAGCACGGTGGCGCGGGTCGGCGCCACGTTGCGCACCACGTCCATGACGGCGCGCAGCGCCGGGCTGCTACCCACGATGGCTCGCGAGCCGCGCAGGCTCGAGATCTCGCGCTGGAAGTCGTCGTTGACGCGACGCATGCGGTCGAGCTCGATCGCGTTGGTGACCGCGATGCGCACGGCCTCCGAGCGCAGCGGCTTGGTGAGGTAGTCCACCGCACCGTGGCGGATGCTGGTCACCGCCTGCTCCACGCTGTGGTAGGACGACGTCATGATCACCGGGATGTCCTGCCCGTTGCGCTTGAGCGCGGTGAGCAGGTCGATGCC
The DNA here is from genome assembly GCA_041184705.1 of Candidatus Eiseniibacteriota bacterium. Classification (GTDB taxonomy): domain Bacteria; phylum Eisenbacteria; class RBG-16-71-46; order RBG-16-71-46; family RBG-16-71-46; genus JAIOPA01. The sequence continues at coordinate 437 of JBEGJG010000048.1, read as the reverse complement.
CGAACCATCCGGCATCTGGTGGTCGGAGATGATGAGGTCGAACGACTCGCGCGCGACCGCGCGGATCCCCTCGTCGAGGCTGGTGGCCAGGACCGCACGGTGGCCCATGGCACGAAGGGCGTTCTCGAGCGTGGCGCTGACGGTGGGCTCGTCGTCGATGCAGAGGATGGTGGACATCGGGGATTCCTTCGCGCTGATGGTGCGAGACATCGCGGTCCGGACGGACACGCCGGGGGTGGGGCGAGAGGTTCCGGTGCGAGGTGCCGGAGAACGGCAACGGCATCCATCGCGACCGGAAACGTCTACTGCAACCGGTGTGCCATCGCTTCCGGCACCGGAAGAGTGGTCCCATCCACAGCGGAGAAGTCTGCCGAACGATGCCTACCAATCGACGCCGGGAACTTCGTTCGAATCCCGGATCACGCTCGCGTCAGCGC
>JBEGJG010000047.1:0-11320 GCA_041184705.1 Candidatus Eiseniibacteriota bacterium | reverse complement strand
TCGATGCAGGAGGGGCTCACCATGGAGATCGACGGCAAGCGCGTCCCGTTCACCTACTCGGCCCCGGATTCGTACACGTTCGTGGTGACCGCGCCCGCCGCGGATGCCCTGCTGCTCTCGCATGCCGCCAACGTGCGCATCGTCCCGCGCCACATCCTTGAGGGCGCCTACCGCGACAGCGCGTTCGCGTCGGCCTACGGCACCGCCACCCCGCCCGAGAGCCTCGTCACGAGTGGCCCGTGGAAGCTCGGCTCGTACGCCGAGAACGCGCGCACCGTGCTCGTGCGCAACCCGTGGTGGTTCGGCGTGGACGCCAAGGGCAGCCGCCTGCCGTACCTCGACGAGATCGTGTACCGCGTGGCCAAGGACCAGAACACCGCGGCGCAGATGTTCACCGCGGGCGAGCTCGACGGTCTGGACAACGTGAAGACCGAGGACTACCAGCAGTTGCAGCGCGAGGCGGACGCCAAGGGTTTCACGCTCCACGACGTCGGGCCCTCGTTCAACACCAACTTCCTGTGGTTCAACCTCAACCTTCACCGCACACCCGACGACGGTGCGGCCGTGGGCAGCCCCAAGCTACCCGCGTGGAAGCACGAGATCCTCTCGCAGCGCGACTTCCGCCGCGCCGTCTCGCACGCCATCGACCGCGACGCGATCATCCGTGGCCCGTTCTACGGTCATGCGGAGCCCAACTGGGGTCTCATGACCTCGGGCAACACGCGCTGGTACGACTCCACGCTGGCCGGCCCCGATCACGATCCGGCCGCGGCGAACGCGTTGCTCGATCGTCTGGGGCTCAAGGACCGCAACGGTGACGGCGTGCGTGAGGACGCCCGGGGCAACGACCTCTCGTTCACGCTCATCTACAACGCGGACAACAAGGTCCGTGCGGCCATGGCGACCCTCATCCAGGACGACCTCGCCAAGGTCGGCATCCGGCTCACGCCCGCGGGGCTCGACTTCAACACGCTGGTCTCGAAGACGCGCGTGGAGCAGGACTACGACGCCTGCCTGCTCGGTCTGGGTTCGGCCGTGCCCGCGGATCCCGGCATGGGCGGCAACTTCTGGAAGTCCACCGGCCCGACGCACTTCTGGGCGATGAAGCAGCCCGCGAGCCGTCCGGACACGCCGGCCGAGGGTCGCATCAACGCCGCCTTCCAGCGCCACGTGTCGGCCCTGGCGATCGAGGACCGACGAGCGTCGTACCTCGAGATGTCGCGCATCCTCAACGACGAGGCGTTCGTCATCTGGCTGCCCACGCAACGCATGCGCATCCCGGTGAGTCGCCGCTTCGGCAACGTGCACCCCAGCCCCATGCCGCACCGCATCCTGTGGAACGCCGAGGTGCTGTTCGTGAAGTCGGGTCCCGACAAGCGCTGATCGCACGATGCGAACCTACGTCCTCCGACGCCTGCTGCAGATCGTCCCGCTGCTGCTCGGGATCTCGGCGCTGACGTTCGCGCTGCTGCAGATGGCGCCGGGGGACTTCCTCGACACGATGGCCGACAACCCGGCCATCTCGCCGGCCGCGCTCGACGCGATGCGCGTGCGCTTCGGGCTCGATCGTCCCTGGTGGGAGCAGTACCTGCTCTACCTGCGGAACATCTTCCTCCACCTGGACTTCGGCACCTCGTTCTCGCGCCAGCAGCCGGTGTTCGAGGTGCTGCGCACCGGACTGGGCAACACGCTGCTGCTCGCCTCGGCCGCCGCTGTCGTCACGTGGGGACTCGCGGTGCCGCTGGGGGTGCTCGCCGCCGTGCGCCAGCACGGCTGGGCCGACCGCAGCCTGTCGTTCCTCGCGGTCCTCTGGCTCGCGGTCCCCGAGGTGCTCTCGGGACTCCTGCTGCTGTGGATGGCCTCGGCCACCGGATGGTTCCCGGTCGGCGGCATGCACGGGCTCGACGCCGACCTCATGGGGGCGGGGGAGCGCCTGCTCGACCTGCTCCACCATCTCGCGCTGCCCGCGCTCGTCGTGGGCCTCATCCCGCTCGCCAGCCGTATGCGCCAGATGCGCGCGAGTCTGCTCGACCAACTCCGGCTCGATTACGTGACGACCGCGCGCGCCAAGGGCCTGCCGGAGTCGGCGGTCATCGGGCGACACGCACTGCGCAACGCGCTCAACCCGCTCATCACGCTGTTCGGCTTCACGCTCGGCTCGCTCGTCTCGGGGGCGTTCGTGGCCGAGACCATCTTCTCGTGGCCGGGGCTCGGCAGCCTCACGCTCGAGGCCATCCAGACGCAGGACCAGTACCTCGTCATGGGCGCGGTGCTCATGGCGTCCACGGTGCTCATCCTCGGCAACCTGATCGCCGACCTGCTGCTCGCGATCGCCGACCCGCGGATCCGCCATGAGTGACCTCGCGACTCGGCCACCGGCCTCCCCGGCGCGGGAATTCTGGCGCCAGTTCCGCAAGAGTTCGCTCGGCGTCGCGGGCGGCATCGCGTTGCTCGTGCTTTACGGACTCGCGCTGTTCGCGCCGTTCCTCGCCCCGTACGCCGAGACGCGCATCGACCGCGACCGGTTCTTCCATCCGCCGACGCCGTTGCACTGGGTGGACGCCGAGGGGCGGTTCCATGCGCGGCCGTTCGTGTACGCCACGGTCCCCGGGCTCGACCAGACCTACACCGTGGACACGAGCCGCCGTCATGCGTTGGTGCTGTTCGCGAAGGGCGACCCGTACCGCTGGTTCGGGGTGTTCGAGACCGACCGCCACCTGTTCGGCGTCGAGGCCCCCGGCCGGATCCATCTGCTCGGCGCCGACGACGCCGGCCGCGACGTGTTCACGCGCCTGCTCTACGGCGCGCAGGTCTCGCTCACCGTGGGCCTCGTGGGCATCGCCATCTCGTTCTCGATCGGACTGCTGCTCGGGGGCGTGAGCGGTTACTACGGCGGGTGGGTGGACACCGTGATCATGCGCGCCACCGAACTGCTCCTGAGCATCCCCGGTCTCTATCTCATCGTGGCGCTGCGCGGCGTGTTCCCGCTCGACCTGCCCAGCCGCCAGACCTACCTCGCCATCGTCACCATCCTCGCCTTCATCGGCTGGGCCGGGCTCGCGCGCGTCATCCGTGGCATGGTGCTGTCGTTGCGGCAGGCCGAGTACGTCGTCGCCGCTCAGGCGATGGGAGCGTCGAGCCTGCGGATCATCGTGCGCCACATCCTGCCCAACACGCTGTCGTTCACCATCGTGGCGGCGACCGTGGCGATCCCGGGCTACATCCTCGGCGAGGTGTTCCTGAGCTTCCTCGGCGTCGGCGTGCAGCCGCCGGCCGCGAGCTGGGGCAACATGCTCAACGCCGCCCGCAGTCAGCGGGTGCTGACCTCGTTCCCCTGGATGCTGGCCGCGCCGGGGCTGGCGATCTTCGTGACGGTGATGGCATTCAACTTCCTCGGCGACGGACTCCGCGACGCGCTCGACCCGCGTCGGACCACGGGAGGGAAGCGATGAGCGGTCCATTGCTGGAGGTGCGTGACCTCCAGACCCACTTCTTCACCGACGACGGGCTCGTGCGCGCCGTGGACGGCGTGTCGTACGCACTCGCACCCGGCGAGACGCTCGCGGTCGTGGGCGAATCGGGCAGCGGCAAGAGCGTGACCTCGCTCAGCATCCTGCGCCTCGTGCCGGACCCGCCGGGACGCATCGTGGGCGGGAGCATCCGGTTCAAGGGGCGCGAACTGCTCACGTTGAGCGACGCCGAGATGCGGGCGGTCCGGGGCAAGGAGATCTCCATGATCTTCCAGGAGCCCATGACCAGCCTGAACCCCGTGCACACCTGCGGCGACCAGATCGCCGAGGTGGTGCGTCTGCACGAGGGGCTCGACCGGGCGGCCGCACGCGAACGCGCGATCGAGATGCTGCGTCTGGTCGGCATCCCGGCTCCCGAGGTGCGCGTGGACGAGTTCCCGCACCAGATGTCGGGAGGGATGCGGCAGCGCGTCATGATCGCGATGGCGCTCGCGTGCCGCCCCGCGCTGCTGATCGCCGACGAACCCACGACCGCGCTCGACGTCACCATCCAGGCGCAGATCCTCGAACTGCTCCAGCGCCTGCGTCGCGAGCTCGGCATGGCCGTGCTGCTCATCACGCACGACCTCGGCGTGGTCGCCGAGACCGCCGACCGGGTGGCCGTGATGTACGCCGGGCAGGTCGTGGAGTACTCCACGGTGGGCGCGATCTTCCGCACCCCGCGGCACCCGTACACGGCCGGGCTGCTCGCCTCGCTTCCCAAGCTCGGGGAGGAGTCCGACCGCCTGCGCGTCATCCCCGGGCAGGTGCCCGACCCGGCGCGATTCCCGACCGGCTGCCGCTTCCACCCGCGCTGCCCCGTGGCGGTGGACCGCTGCCGCGGCGAGGCACCCGAGTTGCGGGATGTGGGCGACGGTCACCTCGTGCGGTGCTTCCGTGCCGACGAGATCGCGGCCGGAACCATCGACCCGGTCGCCGGAGGGGAGGGGACCCGTGGCTGAGCCACTGCTGTCCGTGAAGGGACTCACCAAGCACTTCCCCATCCGCAAGGGGTTGTTCGGTCGCACCGTGGGCCATGTGAAGGCGGTGGACGGGGTTTCGTTCGACCTCGTGCGTGGGGAGACGCTCGGCCTCGTGGGCGAGAGCGGCTGCGGCAAGACCACCACCGGGCGCTGCATCCTGCGGCTGGTCGAACCCACCGCGGGCGAGGTGCGCTTCGAGGGCCGTGAGGTGACGCGCATGGACGCGCGCGAACTGCGCGCGCTGCGGCGCGAGATGCAGATCGTCTTCCAGGATCCGTACTCGAGCCTCAACCCGCGTCTCACGATCGGCGGCATGCTGGCCGAGCCGTTGCACATCCACGGCATCGCGCGCGGGGCCGAGGCACGCGATCGCGTGGCCGAACTGCTCACGCGCGTCGGCCTGTCGCCCGACCACGCGCGTCGCTACCCGCACGAGTTCTCGGGCGGCCAGCGCCAGCGCATCGGCATCGCGCGCGCACTCGCGGTGAACCCCAAGCTGGTGGTGCTCGACGAACCCGTGTCCGCGCTCGACGTCTCCATCCAGGCGCAGATCGTGAACCTGCTGCAGGACCTGCAGCGCGACCTCGGGCTCACCTACCTGTTCGTGGCCCACGACCTGTCGGTGGTCGAGCACATCAGCACGCGTGTCGCGGTCATGTACCTGGGACGGGTGGTCGAGATCGCCGACCGCGCCACGCTCTACCGCGACCCGCGGCACCCGTACACGCGCGCCCTGCTCTCGGCGGTCCCGGTGCCCGACCCCGAGCGCCGCTCGCAGCGCATCGTGCTGAAGGGGGACGTCCCCAGCCCGGCCAAGCCACCCTCGGGATGTCGGTTCCACCCGCGCTGCCCGCTCGCGGCCGAGCAGGGGAGCCTCGCGCGCTGCTCCGGCGAGGACCCGCCGCTGCGCGAGGTCGCGCCGGGCCACTGGGTGGCCTGCCACTTCGCCTGATCCGCCGCCGCACACGGCCGCGCCCCCCTCCGGGAGCGCGGCCGTCGTCGTTCGGGGCGGGCCAACGCACCCGAGCGCTGGGGCGACGCCCCCGTTCCTGCAATGTCACGTCGTGCAGGATGCCCGCGAAGCGGGGGGCGCGTTCAGCCGCGGCCGCTGCGGGTTCGACGAGCCCACACGCATTCGCAACGAGATGCGAGGTTCCGCGGGATCGGATGCGCGTTGGCATCGGGATTGCGATGGGTAGGAAGCACGCGGCACTCGGAACGCAGCCTCGGGTGACGCAAAAAACCGAAGATGGTGCTCCCTGTCCTCCTCGTGCTTGGCGGTCTGTGGACTGATACCCCTATCGCGAGCGAAGGAGTCTAATGGACATGCACACGGTTGGTACGGGGAGCTTTCTGTAGGGCCCTGGGATCGGCGGCGCCATAGCCTCCGCGCTCCGTCACACGCGTCCGCACACCCGGGCCCATGAACGCGCCCCCACGTCCTCGGACGTGGGGGCGTCGGTCTTTCCCGGCCGCACGTTCGGCCGTCTGCGCCGTTGACCCACGCCCCCCGTGGGGCTACCTTCGCGCCACTGCGTCGGCGACCGTTCGCCGTCGTGGGCTGAACGCGAATGGAGGCGCATGGAACCCCGCCCGACGGGACGCTCGCTGGGACTGGTCGAGACGCGTGGCTTCACCGCGGCCGTGGAAGCGGCCGACGCGATGACCAAGTCGGCCCGCGTCACGATCGCCCGGTACGAGGTGGTGCCGGGGGCGAGGGTCACGGTGATGGTGCGCGGCGAGTTGGCCGAAGTCGAGGCCGCCGTGGCCGCCGGATCCACCGCTGCCGCCGCGGTCGGTGAACTGCTCCGGGGGCACGTCATCGCGAGGCCCGCGGCCGAACTGGAATCCACGATCCTCACGCGCCGTTGAGCGGCGCCGAGTCCCTCACTTCTCGCTGGAGGATGCGATGCAGGAAGAAGCCCTGGGCCTGATCGAGACGCGTGGCTTCGTGGCCATGGTCGAGGCGTCGGACGCCATGGTGAAGGCGGCCCGCGTCACGCTCGTGCACTACGAGAAGATCGGGGGCGGCTACGTCACCACCGTCGTGCGCGGCGACGTCGCGGCCGTGCGTGCGGCGACCGAGGCCGGTGCGGCCGCGGCCGCCAAGGTGGGTGAGGTGGTCTCCGTCCACGTCATCCCGCGCCCGCACGGTCAGCTCGAGGACGCGCTGCCGATCCGCCGTCCCGAGACCGCCGGCAAGAAGTGACATGATCCTCGCCAAGGTGCTGGGCACCGTGGTGAGCACCCGCAAGGAGCCCACGCTGTCCGGGCTCAAGCTGCTGCTCGCGCGCGAGGTGGATGCCTCGTTCAAGGCCGTCGGAGCCACCGTGGTCGCGGTGGACGCCGTCGGAGCGGGCGAGGGCGAGTTGGTGCTCATCGCCGCCGGTTCGAGCGCCCGCCTCACCGAGGCCACCAAGGACCGTCCGGTGGACCACGTCGTGTGCGGCATCGTGGACGCCGTCGAGGTCGCGGGGCGAGACGTGTACGTGAAGTCGGCGGGCCTGCCGGCGTGAGCGTCGTGTGAGCCTCGACCCGGCTCGCATCGGCGCCATCGTGGCCGAGGTGCTCGACCGTCTCGAGCACGATCCGGCCGACCCCAAGACCACTCGACCGCTCGGCCTGCACGCCACGCTCGACGAGGCGGTCGCAGGAGCCCGCGCCGCCTTCGCGCTCTGGCGTGAGACCCCGCTCGAGGTCCGCGGGCGGGTCATCGCCTCCATCCGCGAGACCATCCTCGCCTCCAGCGACCTGCTCGCGAAGTTGGCGGTGGACGAGACCGGCCTCGGCCGCGTATCCGACAAGGTGCTCAAGAACCGTCTGGTCGCCGAGAAGACGCCCGGGGTCGAGGACCTCGAACCCGGCGCCTGGACGGGCGACCACGGACTCACGCTGGTGGAGCGGGCGCCTTACGGCGTGATCGCGGTCATCACCCCGGTCACCAACCCCAGCGAGACGATCGTCAACAACGGCATCTCGATGATCGCGGGCGGCAACACCTGCGTGTTCTGCCCGCATCCGAACGCCCGCCGCGTCTCGTCGCTCACCATCGACCTCGTGAACCGTGCGGCCCGCCGCGCGGGCGCCCCGGCACCGCTGCTGCATTCGGTCGCCGAACCCACGCTCGACGTCGCCAAGGCCCTGCTTCGCTACAAGGGCATCCGACTCAACGTGGTCACGGGCGGGCCGGCCGTGGTGCGCGAGGCGCTCGATGCCGGCAAGAAGGTCATCGCCGCCGGCCCGGGCAACCCGCCGGCGGTGGTGGACGAGACCGCCGACCTCGAGAAGGCCGCTCGCGACCTCGTCATGGGCGCCTCGCTCGACAACAACATCATCTGCACCGACGAGAAGGAGATCGTCTGCGTCTCGTTGGTCGCGGACCGGCTCAAGGAGAACCTCGCGCGCTCGGGTGCGGTCGTGCTGCAGCCCCACCAGACCGAGAAGCTGCGCAAGCTCCTGCTCGAGCGCGAGAACGGACCGCGGCGTTACGCGACGATCGACCGGCGGTGGGTGGGGCGCGATGCGGGCGTCATCCTGCGCGAGGCCGGCATCCCGTGCGCGCCCGACACGCGGCTCGCGGTCTGCGAGGTGGACGCCGACCATCCGTTCCTGTGGACCGAGATGATGATGCCGGTGCTACCGCTCGTGCGCGTCCGGCACGTGGACGAGGCGATCGACTTCGCCGTCGAGGTCGAGCACGGCTACCGTCACACCGCGTCCATGCACTCGCGCAACATCGACAAGCTGCATCGCATGGCCCGCGCCTGCGACGCCTCGATCTTCGTCAAGAACGGACCCAACGCCTCCGGCCTCGGCTGGAACGGCGAGGGGCCCACGAGTTTCACCATCGCCAGCCCCACCGGTGAGGGCATGACCACCGCGCGCAGCTTCACGCGCCTGCGGCGGTGCACGCTCGTGGACCGGTTCCGGATCGTATGACGCCCGTCGCCATCGCCGCACTCGAGACGTCCAGCATCGCGCAGGGCCTCGTCACCGCCGACGCCATGGTGAAGGAGGCCGAGGTCGCGGTGCTCGAGGCCAGCGTGCTCTCGCCCGGCCGTTACTGGATCGTGGTCGGCGGCGAGGTCGCACCCGTTCGTGCCGCGCACCGGCGCGGGGTCGAGGTCGCGGCCGACACGCTGCTCGACCAGTTGTTCATCCCGCAGTTGCACGAGGGCGTGCTGCCCGCCGTGCGAGGGCTCGTGCCGACGAGCGAGGACGACGCGGTCGGCGTGCTCGAGACGTTGTCGGCGGCCTCGGCCATCGTGGCGGCCGACGTCGCCGCCAAGGCGGCCGCGATCACGCTGCGCGATCTTCGACTCGCCAACGGCATCGGCGGCAAGGGTGTGGTGCTGCTCTCGGGGAGTCTGCCCGACGTGCAGGCCGCCATCGCCGCCGGACGCGAGGAGGCTCAGCGCCGCGGTCTGCTCGCGCGCGCCGTCGTGATCCCGCGCATGGACCCGCGCCTGCGCACCCGGGTGGTGTGATGCTGTTCGCCCGCGTCCTCGGCACCGTGGTGGCGACCGAGAAGGTGCCCGCCTGGAAGGGACACCGCCTGCTGCTGCTCGAGACCACCGACCCCGCGGGCACGCCGGTGGGTGGGCGTCCGTTCGTGGCCGTGGATCTGGTCTCGGCCGCCCCGGGCCAGCGCGTGTTCGTGGTGCGCGGACGCGAGGCGGCGGTCGCGCTACCGAACGCCGACAACCCGGCCGATGCGGCGATCGTGGGGTTGGTGGACCACGTCGGGGGCGAGTGATGTTCCTCGCGCGCGTCACCGGTACGGTCGTGGCCACCATCAAGCACCCGCACCTCGCCGACCGGAAGCTCCTGATCGTGACCCCCGAGACCCTGCCGGGCCAATCCGCGCGACCCGCCGTGATCGCGGTGGATTCGGTGGACGCCGGGGTCGGGGACCGGGTCCTGGTCGCCGACGAGGGGAATGCCGCGGCCCAGGTGCTGGGTATGGCGCGCGGTCCGGTGCGGACGGTGGTGGTGGGTGTGGTGGACGAGGTCGCGCCCGACCCGGCCCCCGGCCCGTCCGGGCGGGCTTGAGTCTTTCCCCACTTGCGTTTATCTTGCCCCGGTCCCTGTGGGAGGAGGGTACGGTCATGCCGCTCTACGAGTACGCCTGTCCGGACTGTCGTCACGCATGGGATTCGCTCCAGGACCGCTGGGATTCCCCGGCACCGCCCTGTCCGCAGTGCGGTGCGGTCCGTTCGGAGCGTCGGTTGAGCACGTTCGCGGTGGTCGCACCCTCGGTGGGGCGGAGTCCTGCACCCACGGAAGGATGCGGCGGCGGCGGATGCGCTTGCCGCAGGGAGCAGTGACGGACTAGGGACGATCCACGCGGAGGACACCGATGACCAAGGCGGACCTGGTGGAGCAGATCGCCGCGAGCACGGGGTTGTCGCGGAACCACACGGCAGTGATCATCGACGGGATGCTCGACTCGGTGTGTCGTGCCCTCAGTGAGGGCAAGCACCTCGAGATCCGCGGCTTCGGGACCTTCAAGGTCCGTGAGCGCCGCGCCCGCCGCGCGCGCAACCCGCGCAGTGGGACGGAAGTGCAGGTGCCGGCGAAGCTGGTGCCCGTGTTCAAGCCGAGCAAGGAATTGAAGGCTCAGGTCCTCGAGGCCGCGGCCGAAACGGAAACCACCGCCGCCGTCTGACGGACGCGGTCGTCACGAGACGCTGGAAAGGAGTCGGGATGGGATCGGGCAAGAAGCGGAAGCGCAAGAAGATCGCGACGCACAAGCGGAAGAAGCGCCTGCGGAAGAACCGCCATAAGAAGCGCGTCCGCTAGTCGTCCCTTGCGGGACCCCGATGCCGTACGCCGACTCCTCGGCCGCGCGCTCTACGCGCGCGGCCGTTGGATTTTCGAACCCGCCAAGCGCGGTCCCGGTCGGCGCGATCTCGTCTGGCGCGGCCCCCAGACCCCCGAGAACGGTGACATCGTCATCGCCGAGGTGGGCTGGGAGGGCCCCGCGCATCTCGTCGAGGTGCTCGGGGCCGAGGACCGCCCGCACTGGGACGACCATGCGGTGGCCTCCCAGTTCCGACTGCGCGTCGGCTTCCCGCCCGAGGTCGAGTCCGAGGCCGCCGCGTTCGGCGAGCCCCACGCCGAGGAGTGGGCCGACCGCGAGGATCGCCGCGACGACCTCGTCCTGACGATCGACCCCGCCGACGCCCGTGATCACGACGATGCGCTCGGGGTCCGCGACCTCGGTGGCGGGCGATTCGAGGTCGGCATCCACATCGCCGACGTCTCGTGGTACGTCCGTCCCGGCAGTGCGCTCGACGAGGAGGCCCGTCTCCGCGGGACGAGTTGCTACCTGCCGGCGGGTGTCATCCCGATGCTGCCGGAGCGCCTCTCGGCCGACCTGTGCTCGCTGCGCGAGGGCGTGGACCGGCTGGTGCTCTCGGTCTACGCCGAACTCGACGAGGACGGCGTGCTGCACGGCTTCCGCTTCTCCGAAGGCGTCATCCGCATCCGCGCGGGTCTGTCGTACGAACAGGTGCAGGCCGCGCTCGACGGCCACGACGAACTGCCCGACGAGCATCGCGAGTGCGTGTCGCTGCTCATGCGACTCGCTCGGCGGTTGCGCGAGCGCCGGTTCGACACCGGTGCACTGCGGCTCGAATCGGTCGAGGTCAAGGCGGTGCTCGACGAGCACGGCGACACGCTGGAGATGGTTCGTCGTGCCCACCTCGAGAGCCACGAACTCGTCGAGGAGTTCATGCTGCTCGCCAATCGCTGCGTGGGGGAGTCGGCGTCGGTGCGCGAATCGGGGGTGCTGTGGCGTGTGCACGAGCCGCCCGTGGACCGCAA
>JBEGJG010000046.1:0-11341 GCA_041184705.1 Candidatus Eiseniibacteriota bacterium | reverse complement strand
TACCGCCCGCGCTCGATGCGGCCGCGCTGGCCGACGCGCTCGATCGTCCGGTGCGCGTCTGCGGCATGGTGGCCAACACCGGTGAGCCCGGGGGCGGACCGTTCTGGGTGCGGGGGGCGCAGGGCGTGACGCGCCAGATCGTGGAGTCCGCGCAGGTGGACCCCGCCTCGGTCGCGCAGCAGGCGGTGCTGCGATCGGCCACGCACTTCAACCCGGTGTTCCTCGCCTGCGCGTTGCGCGATACGGCCGGGCGACCGCACGACCTCGAACGGTTCGTGGACCCGGCCGCGGTCATCGTCACGCGCAAGTCGCACGGGGGCCGCGAGCTGCTGGCACTCGAGCGGCCGGGACTCTGGAACGGCGCGATGGCGCACTGGCTCACGCGCTTCGTCGAGGTCCCGCTCGCGGTCTTCAACCCCGTGAAGACCGTCTTCGACCTGCTGCGCCCCGAGCACCAGGGCTAGACGCGCGGCCCGCTCAGTGCGTGGCGAGCACGCGCAGGGAGCGCGGGCTGAGCCGGTCGTGCATGGGGTCGGGCAGCGGACGCGACCGCTCGATCGGGGTGAAGTCCTCGGGGGCGGCGCTCGCCGTGTCGGCGATGAGGTGCCAGTGGCCGCCGCGCCCGGGTTCGGGCGTGGTGAAGTGCTGAGGTTCCGTGGTCCCGTTCACCTGCAGCAGGAAGTCCGGTTCGCCGTCGCCGTGCACGTGCATCTGCAGCATGAGCCCGCCTGCGTCCCAGTCGGGCGGTCCGAGGATGGGGCCGTGCCAGCTCACGCCACCGGGGCCGGTCGAGCGGAACCAGCCCTCGCCGCGCAGCACCTTGTACTCGCGCCGCAGACGCATGAGGCCCGCCACGAAACGCTGGAACGCCGCCTCGTCGGCGTTGGGATCCCAGTCGAGCCACCAGGCCGGACCGTCGTGGCACCACGCGTTGTTGTTGCCGCGCTGCGACCGCAGGCGGTCGTCGCCCCACAGCCACAGCACCGCGCCGCGCGACAGCAGGGTGAGAGCGGCCGCGTTGCGCGCCTGACGCAGTCGTGTGCCGAGCACGGCCGGGTCGTGCGTCGGGCCCTCGGCGCCCCCGTTCCAGCTGCGATGATGGTCGCTGCCGTCGCGTTCCTGCTCGCCGTTGGCGAGGTTGTGCTTGCGCTCGTGGCTCACGAGGTCGGCGAGCGTGAAGCCGTCGTGGCAGGTCACGAAGTTCACCGAATGCCCGGGGCGCCGATCGGGTGAGAACCGGTCCGACGAGCCCCCGAGTCGGGTGGCGAGCGCGCCGGGGCCACCACCGTGCCCGCGCAGCCAGTCGCGCACGTCGTCGCGAAAGTGGTCGTTCAACTCGGCCCATCGGCCGTGGTGCGGGAAGCGGCCCCCGTGGTACACGCCGGTGTCCCACGGTTCGGCGATGAGCTTGCAGTGCGCGAGCAGCGGGTCCTCGGCGATCGCGCGCACGAGCGGCGGATCGGCGAGCGGGGTGCCGTCGGGCCCACGCGTGAGCGTCGAGGCGAGGTCGAAACGGAACCCGTCCACGTGCATCTCGTGCGCCCAGAATCGGAGCGCGTCGAGCACCATGCGCGAGCCGTGCTCGGAGGCGCACGCGAACGTGTTGCCGCAGCCGGTGTGGTCCTGGTCGCGTCCGTCGGCGTCGAGCAGGTAGTAGCTGGCCCGATCGAGGCCGCGCCAACTGCGGGGCGGTTCGGCGCGCGAGCCCTCGCCGGTGTGGTTGAACACCACGTCCAGGATGACCTCGAGCCCGACGCGGTGCAGCGCGCGCACCATGTCGCGGAACTCGCGTAGCGCGCCGGCGGCGGTCGCGTCGGCGGCGTACGCGGTGCGCGGCGCCATGAACGCGAGCGGCGCGTAGCCCCAGACGTTGAGCAGCGGCTCGCCCGTGAGCGGGTTCGTGCGCGGGTTGTCGGTCTCGTCGAACTCGGCGACCGGCATGAGCTGCACCGCGGTGAAGCCCATCCCGGCCAACCACTCGGCCTTCTCCGCGAGGCCGGCGAACGTGCCGGGGTGCGCGACGCGCGAACTCGGGTGCGCGGTGAACGCACGCACGTGCGTCTCGTGGATCACGGTGTCCCCGAGCGGCGTGCGCGGCGCGCGATCGTCCCCCCAGTCGTAGGCGAGGTCCACCACCACCGATCGCAGCACACGCGGGCCCCCGCGCTCAGGAAGATCACCCCAGCGCTCGGAGCCCGCCACGCCGTGCGCGTACGGGTCGAGCAGCAGTGCGTCGGGGTCGAACGCGTGCTCCGGGCCGCGCGCGTCGGAGTCGGCGCGCCAGGCGTACTCGGCCCCCGCGGCCAGCCCCGGCACGAACGCGTGCCAGACGTCCCCGGTGCGGTGGCGCGAGGGGTCGAGCTCGAACTCGCGCACCGCACGCCCGCCGGGCGCGAACAGCGCCAGCGTCAGACGCGTGGCGTGCCGCGAGACGACCGCGAAGTTCACACCGCCTCGGGTGAGCGTGGGACCGAGCGGCTCGGCGACGCCGGGTTCGACGCTCAGCGCACTCGGGAGCGGGACGGGATCGACCATGCGGGGCGTGACCTCGGGGAGTGGGGGATGCCGCAGGTTAGCGCGTCCCGCGCCCGACCCCCAAGCCGTCCGGACGTCAGCGTGCGGGCTTGAACGTGAGCGACACCGAGTTGATGCAGTAGCGAAGGCCCGTGGGTTCGGGGCCGTCCTCGAACACGTGTCCGAGGTGCCCGCCGCAGCGCCCGCAGTCCACCGCGACGCGCACCATGCCCCACGACGTGTCGGACTTCTCGTGCACCACGTTGTCGAACGCCGGGCGCCAGAAGCTCGGCCAGCCCGTGCCCGAGTCGAACTTGGTGTCGGAGCCGAACAGCGGGAGTCCGCAGCCCGCGCACGCGAACGTACCCTTGCGGTGCTCCTTCCACAGCGCGCCCGTGAACGCGCGCTCGGTGCCCTCCTCGCGCAGCACGTGGAACTGCTCGGGGGTGAGGCGCGCACGCCACTCGGCCGGGGTCCGCACCACCTTCTCGTACCGTGGTCCCGCGGGAGCGCGGGCCGGGACGCGCGCGTCGCGCGCGGGGGCGGCGAGGACCGGGGCGGCGGACAACGCGAGCACGAGGACGAGGGTGCGCAGCGGGGTGGTCATCGGCGGTCTCCGGGGTTGTTCCGTACGACGGGCTCGCTGCATTCGATGGTGTGCGGGGCGCGTGCGTTGCATGCGCTCGGTCCGGTCGGGGTCAAATCCCGCCCGATCGTCCCGCGAGGGCCGCGCGGGCGGTCGGCAGCAGGGCGTCGGCCCATTCCGCATAAGCGCGGCCGCCGGGGTGCAGCAGGTCCTCGGCGAGGTAGGCGGGGTCGCCACCGTGGCGGCGCGAGTGCGCGGTGACGTCCACCCAGTGCGCGCCGAGCGCGCGCACGCGTTCGTGCTGAGCGGCGTTGAGCGCGTCGAGCTCGCGGGCGATGCGCGCCCGGTCGCGCCCGGCCGCGTACGGCGTGGCGCCCCAATCGGGGATCGAGATCGCGACGACGCGCGCCGGGTCGTCGCCGGCGAGCGTGACGGCGCGCGCGAGCGCGCGGTCGTGATCGGCGAGGGTGACGGAGGGATCGAGCCCGCGGTACTGGTCGTTCACGCCGATGAGCAGGGTGACCAGTGCGTGCCGGCCGCCGTCGGGCCAAACGCCCTCGCGTTCCATCGCGACCAGCATCTCGGCCACGGTCCAGCCGGTGCGTGCGACGATGCGTGGCTCGGCGACCGGCGTGCCGACCGCGGTGAGCGCGCGTGCGAGCCGCACGGGCCATCGCTCCGACGGCGTGACGCCCTCGCCGATCGTGTACGAGTCGCCGAGGGCCAGGAACGGGGCGGGTTCGCTCATGGGATGAGCGTAGCGTGCGGGCCGCCTGTCCGCATCCGTGGACGTCAGGCCGCGCGCACGTCCAGATCGGGGTTCCCGTGGCCCTCAAGTCGTCCCGCGTCGCGCAGCCGGATGAACGCGTCCACCACCTCGGGGAAGAACTGCGTGCCGCGATGGCGCTCAAGCTCGGCGCACGCCTCGTCGGCGGGCAGGCCATGGCGGTACGGGCGCTCCTCGGTCATGGCGTCGTAGGCCGCGCACACCATCACGATGCGCGCTCCCATGGGAATCGCCTCTCCCGTGAGGCCGCGCGGGTAGCCGCGGCCGTCGGGGCGCTCGTGGTGCGCATGCACGATGGCCGCCACCTCGCCGAGTCCGGGCACACCGCACAGCATCTCCCAGCCCACGGTGGGATGCGTGCGCACCGCCGCGACCTCGTCGGCGTCGAGCGGGCGCGGGCTCTGCACCACGTCGTTGAGCAGCGCGTGCCGACCGAGGTCGTGCAGACGCGCCCCCATCTCGATCGCCCACAGGTCGGTGGCGGGCACGCCGAGTTCGCGCGCGATCGCGAGCGACCAGCGCGCGATGCGTGCGGAGCGGCCGCGCGTGTGCGCGTCCGCGGCGTCGATGACGTGCGTGAGCGCACGCACGAGCGGGAGCAGCGCGGGATCGGGTCTCATCGGGGGCCTCCGGTCGGGTGGTGGAGCGCGGGCGTCATGCCGCCTCCGAGGTCGCGCGCGCGGCGAGCGCGCCCGGGTCGAGTGCGTGACGGAACGCCTCGGCGCGGTGGACCGCGCCGGTGCGAACGAGTTCGAGCAGGGCCGCGTCGAGCGCGGCGAGCGTGGTGGTGGTGGGCGCGAGCGCGAGGCCGCGCGTGCCCGTGCCCACCGCGATCGTCGTGGGTGGGGCGAGGACGGCGTCGGCCACCAGATGCCGGCCGCTGCCGTCGGCGAGGCGCACGAGACGTTGGGTCACGACGAGGCGCAGGTGGCTCGCCAGCCGCGCACGTGCGGCGTCGCGTCGTGCGATCGGGTGGGCGTCCACGAGTCGCTCGACCGCGTGCGACGCATCGGGCGCGTCGAGCGAGCCCAGCACGAGCGTGCCGGCGGCCGCGAGCGCGAGTGCGGCCCGCGCGGCGGCGGGCTCGTGCAGGTCGGCGAGCAGCACCACGTCGGCGTCGGCGCGTTCAGCGTCGCGCACCGCGTCCTCGAGGCTCGGCGCGTGCGTGCCCAGCTCGCGCTGGCCGATCGCGCACTGCAGCGGGACGTGGCGGTGCTCGATCGGGTCCTCGATCGTCACGATGCGTCCGCGTCGCGTCTGGTTGAGGTGGCGCACCAGGGCGGCGAGCGTGGTCGAGCGTCCCGAGCCGTGCGGTCCGGTCACCACCATCAGGCCCGAGTCGAGCGCGAGCGCGGCGGGCACGATCGAGGGTAGCGACAGCGAGGTGAGCGTGGGCGGTTCGGCCGGGATCGGACGGAACGTGGCGGCGACGCCCGCGGCGTGCCGCGCGAGCGTCACGCGGAAGCGGCCCGCGGTCGCGTCGTCGAACGCACCGACCGCACGCACACCGGCATGCGCGCGCTCGAGCAGCGCATCGGGCAAGCGTCCCGCGAGCCACTCCAGGAGCTCGCTCGTCGGTACCGCGTCCGTCCCCCACGCGGCCGCGCGGCCGTGCTGGCGCACGCGCGGCAGGTCGCCGTCGCTCAAGTGCAGATCCGAGACCCCCTCGGTCGCGGCGCGCACGAGCAGTGCGTCGAACGGGTGCGTGCTCATGCGGCCCTCCGCTCGTCCTGCGCCAACGCGAGCAGGGCGGGGCGGGTGACGAACGGAGCGAGGGCGCTGCGATCGTCCGCACGCAGGAACGCGTCGTCCGGGTCGGCATCGCCCGCGCGCACCAGTGCCACGAGTGCGTGGTCCATGAGCTGCATGCCGAGTCGTCGGCCGGCGGCGATCGCGCCCGGCAGTTGCGCGGTGCGTCCCTCGAGCACGAGCGAGCGCACGGTGGGCGTGCCCAGCATCACCTCGTGCACCGCCACCCGTCCGCGGCCATCGGCGCGGCGAACGAGCTGCTGCGACACGACGAGGCGCAGCGACTCGGCGAGCGCGCGCCGCGTGGCGGGGGAGTCGGCGCCGAGGTCGGCGAGGTGCTCGAGCGTCGCGGCCGCGCTGCGCGTGGGCAGCGTGGCGATGACGCGGCGTCCCGAGGTGGCCGCCGCGAGCGCGGCCGCGAGCGTGGCGGCGTCGGGGATGTCGTCGAGCGCGATGACGTCGTGATCGCCGTCGCGTGCGGCGAGCAGGCCCTGCACGCGCGAGGGTACGTGCACGCCGATCCCGCGCTGCACCACGGGGGCGACGCCGGGCGCGTGCAGGTGCTCGATCGGGTCCTCGAGCGTGAGCACCGAGGCGCCCTCGCGCTCGAGTGCGTCGCGCACCAGGGCGGCCACGGTGGTGGAGCGGCCGCTACCGCCGGGGCCGGTCACGAGCACGAGCCCGTGGCGCGGCCCCCCGGGGTCGGTGATGACGCGCGGCAGTCCGAGGTCGGCGGGGCGCGGGGGCCGCGCTGATACGAGCCGCGACGAGCACGCGAGTCCGGCCTGCTCGAGGTGCACCGAGAGCCGTGCGCGCATGCCCTCGGGCCCGACGTGCGCGAGTCGGACCGCACCGTGCGCGGCCAGCGTGTCGCGGGCGGGCGCGGGCAGAGCCTCGCGCACCAGATCCTCGAGTGCGGTGGCGTCGAGCGCGCGGAACGGGACCGGTACGAGCACGCCGTCCACGCGCGCGAGCGGTGGCTGACCGACCGTGAGATGCAGGTCGGACGCGCCGAGCTGCCGTGCGGCGTCGTGGAAGGCGTCGATGCGGGCCATGGCGTCGATCGCGCGCTAGGGCAGCGCGCGGAACCTCTCGAGCAACGTGGCGGCGCTGTCGGGCCGGTCCTCGGGCCGACGGGACATGGTGGACGCGATGAGTCGCGACAGTTCGAGCGGCACGCCGGGCACCGACTCGTGCACGGGAGGCACGGCCCCCTCGAGCACGCGGAACAGCACGTTGGCCGGGTTCGTGCCCTCGAACGCGGGGTGGCCGGTGAGGGACTCGTGCAGCACGACGCCGAGCGAGTAGAGGTCGGAGCGACCGTCGAGCGGCAGTCCCTCGATCTGCTCGGGCGAGATGTACTCCGGCGTGCCCACCATCATGCCGCTGCGGGTCAGGCGCGACATCCCGTCGAGGTGCGCCGACGCGAGCCCGAAGTCCACGATGCGGACCGCGTCGCCCTCGCCGACGAGCAGGTTGCCGGGCTTGAGGTCGCGGTGCAGCACGCCGGCCTCGTGCGCGGCGGCCAGCCCCTCGAGCGCCTGCTCCGCGATGCGGCGCACGCGTGCATGCGGCAGCGGACCGTCCTCGTGCAGCACGCGACCCAGGTCGCGACCGTCGAACCACTCCATCGAGATGGCGTGCGAGTCACCGAGGTCGAGCAGGTCGTGGATGCGGATCACGTTCGGGTGCACGATGCGACGCGCGAGCTTCATCTCGCGCACGAACCGACGCAGCGTCTCGGGGTCGCGCGACAGTTGCGGCGCGAGTACCTTGAGCACGACCTCCTCGTGCACGAGTCGGTCCTCGGCGCGGTACACGGTGCCGAATCCGCCCGACCCGATGCGGCTCACGATGCGGAAGCGGCCCGCGAGCACCGTGCCGGGTTCGAGCCGTGCCAGGTCGAGTCCACGCGGGACCTCCGCGGCGGCGGGCGCACCCGCTCCCGAGCCCGACGGTCGCAGCCGCTCCCATTCCCGAGCCGGTGTGGGCGTGGCGGGCGATGCGGGGCGCGTCGCACCGGCCGATGCGAGCGCGCGCGCGATCGTGTCGCGCAGCGGGGCGGGCAGGTCGCGCGCGGCGAGCGCGTGCAGGGCGTCGGCGGCGCGCTCGCGCACCCACCAGTCCTCGTCGCGCAGCGCGCCCGCCAAGGCCGTCACGGCGCGCTCGTCGGGCGAGGCGTTGAGGATCTCGGTCGCGTAGCGGCGCGTGAAGGGATCGGGGTCGTGCAGCAGTTCGAGCACCGCGTCGGTGACGCCGGGACCACCGAGCGCGCCGAGCGCTTCGGCCGCGCGTGCGCGCAGTCGGCCGTCGGCCATGCGCAGCGCCTCGGCGAGTTCGCGTACACGCTCGGGCGAGCGCACGCCGACGAGCGCCTGCACCGCGGCCTCGCGCACCGCCTCGGACTCGTCCTCGAGCGCGCGTAGCCACTCGGCGGCGGGCACGCGCGCCGCCTGCGCGGTGAGCGCGAGGTCGAGCCGGTCACGCGCGACGCGATCGTCGCGGTACAACGGGAGCAGCGCACGCGGGTCCCACGTCGCGCTCGAGGCGAGCGCGCGCGCGGCCGCGTCGGCGACCGGGGCGACGGGGGAGCGGAGCGCGTCGGCGAAATCGCCGAACGTGTCCGGTCGTACGAGACCCGTGAGCGTGGTGAGCATCGCGGGCGTCGGCGGAGACGAGGCGACCGCGTCGAGGATCGCACGCGCGGCGGGGGATCCGCCCGCGAGCAGTTCGGCCTGAGCCTTCGCGAGCGCATCCGGGACAGCGCCCGACTGAAGCAGTCGGACGTGGTGCTCGGTGCGGAGGCGATTCGCGTCGCTCATCGCTCGATCCCGTTCGCCGCGCGCACGGGCGCGCGGTGCGAGGTCAGGGGCGCAGCCACAGGCGCACGGCGAACCACGCGAGCGTGCCACCGAGCAGCATGCCCACGATCGTCTCGCGCACGGCCCAGCGCTGCGGCGGCGGGACCTCGACCGCACCCTCGGGCGTCACGGGCGGCAGCGCCCGGCCCGGGGCTGTCGCCGTGAGGCCGCTCACCTCGGCGCGCGACAGCACCACGGTGTGGCGCGCCGTGTCGCTCGTGGTCGCGGGCGGAGGGACGGGGCGCGGGCGCGCGCGGCGGTCGGTCTCGACCCCGACCCACAGCGTGTACTTGCCGAAGCGCACCACGTCGTTGTCGCGCACGAACGAGGCGTTGACCATCTGGTCGTTCACGAACGTGCCGTTCGCGCTGCCGAGGTCGGTGATGCGGTACTCGCCCGGCGCGGTGCGCTCGATGCGGAAGTGGTCGCGCGACACGCCCGGGTTGTCCACGAACACGTCGGCTTCGGGGTCGCGGCCCACGCTGACGACGTCCTGGTCGAACGTGTAGTTGCGAACCGGTCGTCCCATGAGGGACAGGCGGAGCTTGAGGATCTGCCCATCGGCCATGCGAGGTTCCTCCACGGCGGCCGTCCTGGCCGCCCGAGGGTCGAAGGGGGGCGTGCCCCCGGAGCGCTCGGACTCCCCGGAGTCATCGGCCCGTTCACCCTCCGGCTTGAGGGATCCCCGCGGCCGGGGCGGGCGCGCCCGGTGCGGGCCGTGCTACCGTCGTGCGGCTCCGTGACCCGGCCCCTCGTCCGTTCGCGCGTCCCGTCCTCGCTGGTCTCGTCCTCGCCGTCCTCGCCGTCGCCCCGGTCATGGCCGACCCCCGGCCACGCGAACCCATGGACGCGGGTGGCATCGCCCACGAGCTGCGGCGGCTGCGGTCCACGGCCACGGTGCTGCACGTGGCCGCGCATCCCGACGATGAGAACACCGCACTGCTCGCATGGCTCACGCACGTGAAGGGGGCGCGTACCGCGTACCTCTCGCTCACGCGCGGGGACGGTGGCCAGAACCTCATCGGGCCCGAGCTCGGCCCGCCGCTCGGGGTGATCCGTACGCAGGAGTTGCTCGCCGCGCGTCGCACCGACGGGGCGGAGCAGTGGTTCACGCGCGCGCTCGACTTCGGCTTCAGCAAGAACACCGATGAGACCCTGCGGCTGTGGGGGCGCGATTCGGTGCTCGCCGACGTCGTGTGGGTGATCCGCAGCCTGCGCCCCGACGTCATCGTGACGCGCTTCCCACCCGACTCCACGGCGGGTCACGGTCACCACAGCGCCTCGGGCCTCCTCGCCGAGGAGGCGTTCGAGGCCGCGGCCGACCCGACACGCTTCCCCGAGCAGCTCGCGTGGGTGCGGCCGTGGCGGGCGAAGCGACTGGCGTGGAACGTGTTCTCGTTCGGACGCGTGACCCCCGATTCGAGTTGGGTGGCGGTGGACGTGGGTGCCTACGAGCCGCTGCTCGGGCGTTCCATGAACGAGCTGGCCGCGACCTCGCGCAGCCATCACCGCAGTCAGGGCTTCGGTTCCGCCGAGCGCCGAGGCACCTCGCTCCAGTACCTGCGGCCGCGTCTGGGCACACCCGCGCGTCGCGACCCGTTCGATGACGTGGAGACCGGCTGGCGGAGGTTCCCGGGGGGCGAGGCCGTGACCACGGCCCTCGATCAGGCCGAGCGCGCGTACGATCCTCGTCATCCCGAGCGCGTGCTGCCGTGGCTCGCGCGTGTCCATGCCGCACTCGCGAAGCTGCCGGACGAGCCGATCGTGCGGCACCGCCGCTCCGAACTCGAGCACGTCATGGCCTCGTGCGCCGGACTGTGGGCGGAGGCCACCTCGACGCGGCCCTCCGTGGTGCCCGGGGACCGTGTCACGGTGGCGACCTCGATCCTCGCGCGCACCTCGGTCGACGTCGTGCTCGAGTCGGTCGTGGTCGCGGGTCAGGGGCGCGACTCGGTACGCACGCTCGTGACGAACCGCGCGCTCGCCGACACGTTCGTGGTCGCCACCGCGCGCGACCTCGCGGTGACGCAGCCCTACTGGCTGCGGCAGCCGCCCACGCGAGGGCTGTCGCACGTGGCCGAGCGCGCCGACCTCGGGGCTCCCGAGGATCGTCCGGTTCTCACGGCCGAGTTCCGACTACGCATCGCCGGCACCCCGGTGCGGCTCGTGCGCACGGTGGCGTACCGCTGGACGGATCGCGTCGAGGGGGAGCGCTGGCGGCGACTCGAGGTGACGCCACCGGCCTCGCTCGCGTTCGACGCCCCGTTCCGCTGGTTCGGCGGTGCCACCTCGCGTGCGGTGCGCGTGACCGTGCGTGCCGAGCGCGACGGCGCCCAGGGCGTGCTGCGACTCGAGGTGCCCGTCGGTTGGACGGTCACGCCCGACACCGTCCCGGTCGCGATCCCGCGCGAGGCCGGTGAGCGCGCGTTCGAGTTCCGCGTCACGCCGGGGTCGGAGGGGGGCGAGGCGCGCGCGGTGTTCCGCGACGCCGAGGGGCGCGACTGGTCGCATGCCGTGCAGCGCCTCGACCACACGCACATCCCGCTGCAGACGCTTCATCCCGCGGCCACGCTCACGCTCGTGCGAGGGGAACCGCTGCCGCGCTCTCCGCGTGTGGGATGGGTCGCGGGTTCCGGCGATCCGCTCGACGAGGCGTTGCGCCAGATGGGGGCGGCGGTCACCGCGCTGTCCGACGACGACCTCGCCTCGGGCGACCTGTCGCGTTTCGACGTCATCGTGACCGGCGTGCGCGCGCACAACACGCGTCCGCGCCTGCGTGCGCTGCAGCCGCGCCTGCTCGACTGGGTGGCGTCGGGCGGGCGGTTGGTGATGCAGTACGTCACC
>JBEGJG010000045.1:0-11522 GCA_041184705.1 Candidatus Eiseniibacteriota bacterium | reverse complement strand
CCTGCGACTTGAGCGCGGATGGACCGGCCCACCTTCACGGAGCGGGGCGTGACCTTCTCGAGAAGCGTCAGGTTCACGGCGGTTCCTGCGGGAAGCACCAGCGCAGGTGCAGCGGGCGTGCTGGTGGCCTGAGCGGCCGGCGCCCCGAAAAGTAGAACGAGGGCGCCGGCGACCAGGATCCTACTGGACCGTGACATCGATGGGAGCCGCGACCGTGGCGCGCACTGAGGAGCCCGCCGGGATATCGGCTTTGCCACCCTGCTGCAGGAGCCCAAGGATACAGCAGAGCAACGTGATGACGACCGAGGACGTGGTCTTGTTCTCGCCCGTTACCGCCTTCGTGCCGTCCAAGGGAACGACACTGCCGTCGACAGCAGGGACGGAGCGAATCGCGACCACGAGCTGGGCCTCCTTACCAACGGCGCCAGCCTTGCTTGCCGTGATCACCTCACCCACCGCGCTGCTTCCGGCAGCAATCACCGTCTTGCCGTTGATCATCACCGCGTTGGCGACACGCAGCGCGACACGCTGACCTGCCGCGGTCGTGTTCGGGGAGACCATCTGGTCGAAGACCAGTTCGACGACCGTACCCACCGGAATCTTGACGATGTCCGACTGTGCGGCCAACGGTGCGGCACTTGCCGAGGAGGTTCGGGCCGTCGTGAACGTCACCTCAGCCGCCTGGGCGGCCACCGGTGCGGCCAAGAGCCCCAATGTGTAGAACAGCACAAGGCACAACGCCACGCTGCGCAGCAGGAATCCATTACGGTGGAAAGGCATAGCACCTCCTTGTAGGGACAGCGACCCAACGACCGGCAGCGATAAACCGAGGTTATATATCTCAAATAGCAGTGTGGAAATGCAAGGTCATGGGGATAAAACGAAAATAGGCACAAGAAGATTTGTGCTACAAAGCGAAGGAGGGCGCCCCGCGTCACCGGGGCGCCCTCCTTCTTTCATCTCATGCTTCTATCGCTTGCGCGTGCGGATCTCCTCGCCGATGCGCTCGAGGAACGCGGGCAGCGGCATGGCGCCCAGATCGCCCTCGCCCTTGCGGCGCACCGAGACCGTGCCGGCCTCGGCGTCGCGCGGGCCCACGACGATCATGTAGGGCACCTTCTCCAACTCGGCGTCGCGGATCTTGGCGCCCAGCTTCTCGTCGCGAAGGTCGAGGTGCGCGCGCACGCCCGCGTCCCGCAGCGCCTGCAGCGTGGCCTGCGCGTAGTCGTGGGCCTTGGAGTGCACCGGGATGACCGTGGCCTGCACCGGGGCCAGCCACACCGGGAACTCGGCCCCGGTGTGCTCGATGAAGATACCCACGAAGCGCTCGAGCGAACCGTAGAGCGCACGGTGCAGCATGATGACCTCGTGGTCCTTGCCGTCGCTGCCGGTGTAATAGACCCCGAAGCGCTTGGGCAGGTTGAGGTCCACCTGCACGGTGCCGCACTGCCACTCGCGGCCCAACGCGTCCTTGAGCTTGATGTCGATCTTGGGCGCGTAGAACGCACCACCGCCCTCGTCCACCTCGTAGGGCAGGCCGCGGGCCTCGAGCGCGCTGCGCAGCGCGTTGGTCGCGAACTCCCACTCCTCGTCGCTGCCCAGGTACTTGTCGAGCGGGCGCGTGGCGAGGTAGCAGCGGTACTCGTAGCCGAACGTGGTGATGAGGTCGTGGTGCAGGTCGAGCACGCCCTGCACCTCGTCCTGCAGCTGGTCGGGACGGCAGAAGATGTGCGAGTCGTCCTGCGTGAAGCCGCGCACGCGCTCCATGCCGTGCAACACGCCCGAGCGCTCGTAGCGGTACACCGTGCCCAGTTCGGCGAAGCGCACCGGCAGGTCGCGGTAGCTGTACTTGCGGGCGTTGTAGATCATGATGTGCCCGGGGCAGTTCATCGGCTTGGCGCGGTACGCCTGCTCGTCGATCTGCATGGGCGCGTACATGATGTCGGCGTAGTTCTGGAGGTGCCCCGAGATCTCGTACAGCTTCTCGCTGGCGATGTGCGGGGTGTACACGAACTGGTAGCCGCGCTTGTGGTGCTCCTCCTTCCAGTACGTCTCCATGACGTGCCGGACGATGCCCAGCTTGGGGTGCCACAGCACCAGGCCGGGGCCGATCTCCTCCTGGATCGAGAACAGGTCGAGTTCACGCCCGAGCCGGCGGTGATCGCGCTTCTGGGCCTCCTCGATGCGCTGCAGATGGGCGTCGAGGTCGGCCTGCGACGCGAACGCGGTGCCGTAGATGCGCTGCAGCATCTCGTTGCGCTCGCTGCCCAGCCAGTAGGCGCCGGCCACGTGCGTGAGCTTGAACGCCTTCACGTCGGCGGTGGTCGCCACGTGCGGGCCACGGCACAGGTCGAGGAACGCGCCGTTGCGGTAGGTGGTGACCTTGGCGCCCTCGGGGATCTGCGACAGGAAGTGGAGCTTGTACTTCTCCCCCGCGGCCTCCCAGTGGCGACGGGCCTCGTCGCGCGTCATCTCACCGGCCTCGAACGGCTGCGCGCCGGCGACGATCTCGCGCATGCGCGCCTCGATGCGCTCGAGGTCCTCGTTCGTGAACGGGGTCGCCTTGGCGAAGTCGTAGTAGAAGCCACCCTCGACCGGCGGGCCGCCGGCCACCTTCACGTCCGGGAACAGCTCCGTCACCGCGGTCGCCAGCACGTGGGCGGCCGAGTGCCGCAGTCGGTAGAGCGCCTCGCCCCCCGGGTAGGCGGCGAGATCGGGACCGGACGAGGACGAGGCGGACATGGGGGCTTCCCTGCGGCGGGGCCGCGGTTCGCGGGGCGGATACGCAAGAGGGGCGGCGCGGCGGTGACCCGCGCGTGCACGCCCCTCGACGACATGGATGGCGACAAGGATGGTGGGCGATACTGGACTTGAACCAGTGACCCCTTGCTTGTCGAGCAAGTGCTCTACCAACTGAGCTAATCGCCCTACGAGCCAAGCAGTTAACCGCATGCGCCCGGGGGCGTCAAGCGGCCTGCGAGGCCTCAGTCCGGCAGTCCGGCCTCCATCAGGCGCAGCGCCGGCGGCTCGTCGGCCACCAGGTACTCGAACTCCTCGCGGAACCGCTCGGGCGTCATGCGCCCGGCCGCCGCGAGCCGCTCGATGCGGTCCTCGTGGTCGAAGTCGTCCCGACGCAGGCGCAGCATGTAACGGCGCGCGATGGCGTAGCGGGTCGTGTTGACGTCCACCAGTCGCACGCTGGTGCGGCCGGTGCGCGGGTCGAGCAGCTGCGCGAACGGCACCGGCACGAACTCCCCGCCCTGCAGCGACACCATGGCGGCGTCGCCCCCGCCGAGCAGGTACTTGGCGGCGCAGTAGCCGAGGTCGCGCGTGTACTCCATGTCCATGGGGATCGGGTCGGCGCAGCGCAGCTCGTAGCCGATGTTCTTGGTGCTGATCGTGGACTTGATCCCGAGCCCGCGCAGGCGGGCCTGCACGGCCTGCTTGAGCACGTCGCCGAAGTTGATCTCGTCGAGTCGCACGTGACCGTGGTCGTCGCGCTCGGCGTGCTCGAGCTGGTCGAGGTCGGCCGGGTCGATGTCCAGCGTGACGCCCTCGGCGATGATCGCGACGCCGTCGCGACGGCCGTCGGCGAGGCGCTTGAGGTGCGCGCCCGTCAGCGTGTCCACGATGCGGCGCAGACGGATGGGCTTCTCGTTGAACTCCTCGGGGATGAGCGAGATCGTGGCGCCCGCGGCCTTGCCGATGCCGAGCGCGAGGTGTCCCGCCTTGCGACCCATCGCGACCACGTAGTACCAGCGCGAGGTCGTCTTGGCGTCCACCATGAGGTTCTTCACCACCTCGACGCCGATGTGACGCGCGGTCTGGAAGCCGAACGTGTCCACGTGCGCGGGCAGGTCGAGGTCGTTGTCGATCGTCTTGGGCACGTGCGCCACGCGGATCTGGCCCGCCGCGCGCTCGTGCACGCTCATGCTGCTGAACGCGGTGTCGTCGCCGCCGATGGTGATGAGCTCGGTGACGCCCAGCTGCAGCAGCGTGGTGACCACGCGGTCGAGCGCACGCACGTCGCGCGTCGGGTTGGCGCGCGAGATGCCGAGGTGGCTGCCGCCGCGGAAGTGGATGCGCGAGACGTTCTCGATCGTGAGCGGGCGCACGCGGCTGACGTCGCCCTGCATGAGCCACTCGAACCCGTCCTCGACGCCCAGCACCTCCACCCCCGACAGGCGGGCGCGGATGGTGGCGGCGGCGATGACGCTGTTGATGCCGGGGGCGGGACCGCCACCGACGAGGATGGCGAGCTTGCGGTGCGAGGACATGAGCGACTCCGATCCGGGGGGACGCACGACAGGGGTTCGAGGCGCGGGGGGTGCGCCGAGCGCGCGCAGGATAACGGAATGGCCACCGTGCGCCAGTCGTGAGGAGCGAACAAAGTCCGGGGCCGATCAGGGTCGCGTACGCGTGGACCGCGGTCGCGAGCGAACCTGTTCACGCGGTGCCGTACCGAGCGCGTGTCGCGGTCGCGCTTGACTTCCCCGAGCCTAGACCGTGCGGCCGAGCACGCCACCGATGGTGCGGATCTGGCGCACCAACTCCGCGAACTCCTCGGGGTACAGCGACTGCGGCCCATCGGAGAGCGCACGATCGGGGTCGTGGTGCACCTCGACGATGACGCCATCGGCGCCGGCCGCGATGGCGGCGCGCGTCATGGAGGCCACCTTGTCGCGGATGCCGACGCCGTGCGACGGGTCCACGATGACCGGCAGGTGCGAGAGCTCCTTCACCACCGGCACGGCGTTCAGGTCGAGCGTGTTGCGCGTGTAGGTCTCGAACGTGCGGATGCCGCGCTCGCACAGGATGACCTGACGGTTGCCCTGCGCCATGACGTGCTCGGCCGACAGGAGCCATTCCTCGATGGTGCTCGACAGCCCGCGCTTGAGCAGCACCGGCTTGTCGAGGTGCCCGACCTCGCGCAGCAGGGCGTAGTTCTGCATGTTGCGCGCACCGATCTGCAGGATGTCGCAGTAGCGCGCGAGCAGCGGCACCATCTGCGGGTCCATGACCTCCGAGACCACCGCGAGCCCGTGCGCGTCGGCGGCGCGACGCATGAGCTTGAGGCCCTCCTCGCCGAGGCCCTGGAACGCGTACGGCGAGGTGCGCGGCTTGAACGCGCCGCCGCGCAGCACCGTCGCGCCCGCGGCGGCGACCGCGGCGGCCACGGTCTGGATCTGGTGCTCGCTCTCGACCGAGCACGGACCGGCCATGACGGCCAACTGCGATCCGCCGATCGCGACGCGGCCCACGCTGATCACCGTGTCGTGCGGATGGAACGCGCGGCTCGCGAGCTTGAAGGGGCGCTTGAGGGGCGCGACCGACTCCACGCCCGCCCAGCCCTCGACCTGCTTGGGGTCGATCGCCCCCGACTCCCCCACGGCCGCGAACCGCACCCGACCGTCGTACTCGGTGCGGTGGACCGCCAGACCGGCCATGCGCAGGCGCGCCTCGACCGAGGCGACCACGGCTTCGGGGGTCTGGGGGGTCAGGACGACGAGCATCGGGGGCTCCGGGGACGCAACGAAAACGCCCACGCCGTCATGGCATGGGCCGGGGGTTCGTGGGTGCGCGACGACTCAACGGACGGACGCGATCCCCCGGCAGCGCCACGGGCAGGGGCGCCAACGCCAATGCGAGTCGGTCCAGGACGCGGTGCGCATGAAGGGGCCTCGAGGGATGGGATGAGCGACCCTTCAAGCGTAGCACCCGCGCGGAATCAGGGTCAACGCTCACCGCTCGCGGCCGCGCAGGGCGCGCTGGCGCAGCCAGGCGTCCATGAGCGTGAGCGCCACCATGGCCTCGGCCACCGGCACCACGCGCGGGCAGATGCACGGGTCGTGGCGGCCCTCGATGGTCACGGTCTCGGTGCCGCCGTCGCGGCGCGCCATGGTCTGCGGCTGCCCGATGCTGGTCGCCGGTCGCACCGCCACGCGCACCACCACCTCGGCGCCGGTCGAGATGCCGCCCGCGATGCCGCCGGCGTGGTTGCTGTGATGCCCCGAGTCGTCGTGCCGGTCGTTGGCCTGCGAACCCCGCAGGCGCGTCATGGCGAAGCCGTCGCCGATCTCGACGCCCTTGGTGGCCGGGATGCTCAGCAGGGCCGCACCCAGGCGTGCGTCGAGTTTGTCCATGGTGGGGTCGCCCCAGCCCGCGGGCACACCGGAGGCCACCACCTCGACCACGCCGCCCACCGAGTCGCGCTCGTCGCGTGCGCGTTCGATCGCCTCGCGCATGAGCACCGCCGCGGTCGCGTCGGGGCAGCGCACCGGGTTGCGTTCCACCTCGTCCCAGTCGCGTGCGGTCGCCTCGACGTCGGCCACGCGCACCGTGCCGCCCACGATGCGCACGCCCACGGTGGCGAGGGCCCCGCGCGCGATCGCACCGGCCGCGACGCGGCCCACCGTCTCGCGACCCGAGGAACGGCCACCGCCGCGATGGTCGCGCACGCCGTACTTCTCGTCGTACACGCGGTCGGCGTGGCCCGGGCGGTAGACGTCCTTGAGCGCGTCGTAATCGCGCGAGCGTGCATCGGTGTTGCGCACGAGCAGGGCGATCGGGGTGCCGAGCGAGACGCCCTCGAACACGCCCGAGAGCACCTCGACGCGATCGGCCTCCTGACGCTGCGTGGTGATGGCGCTCTGGCCCGGACGGCGGCGGTCGAGCTCGCGCTGGATCGCGTCCACGTCCACGCGCAGCCCGGGCGGCATGCCGTCCACCACCACGCCCACCGCGGGGCCGTGCGACTCGCCGAACGTGGTGACGCGGAACAGTGTGCCGATGGCCGACGACATCAGCGTCCCTTCGCGCGCGTGCGGCGCTTACGGGAAGGGCGCGCGGTGCGGGCCGCTTCGGCGAGTGCCGCGGCGTTGGCGCGCGCGCGGTAGGCCTGGTGCGCGACCACCATGCGCTCGAACTGACGCATGTACGTGGGCCGGATGTCGGCGCGCGCGCCGGGCATGACGCCCTTCACGCGCTCCCACGTCACCACGTCCTCGCCGGTGTGGTCGAAGAACAACTCGGGGTGCAGCACGCCGCGGTTGACGAGCGAGGCCACCATCTCCCAGTACGAGGTCGCCATTCGGAACCAGCGGTCCTCGTCGTTGCCCGAGAGGTAGCGGGCCTTGACCACCGACCACGGCGTGGCGGGATCGAACTCGGAGACCAACCACGCGCGGGCGCGACGCAACTCGGGATCGCGCCGCACCTCGTAGAGGCGAAGCAGCAGTTCGGCGTCGGCGTGCGTCGGCTTGCGCATGGTCGGTCTCCGGGACGGGGTCAGGGCACGCGGACGGTCGGGATGCGGCCGGGCGTCCACGACGCCCCCACCGCCTCGGCACGGTCGCCGAGCGTGCGCAGGTCGGCCAACACCGCACGCAGATCCTCGACCACGCGTGCGAGCTCGGCCTTACCGATGTCGTAGGCGCGACGCTGCGTGCTCGTGGGTGCGCTCGTCGAGACGAAGCTGCCCTCGACCATGCGACCCACGCGGTCGGCGATGGATGGCGGAGTGGCCTCCTCGCGGCGACGCACCTCGGCGTCGCCGTTCAGGCGGATGCCGATCCCGCGCAGGCGGTCGATCGCCTGCACCGCCTGCTCGCGCAGCGCGGTCGCCTCGGGCGACGGCGCCTCGTCGAGCGCCTTGCGGAGCAGCTGCGCGGCCTGCTGCGCCTCGCCCAGCAGGCGCTGCGTGCCCTCGAGCGAGCGCTGCAGCTCGGCGGCCTGCTCCTGGAACGCGGCGAGCGCGGTGCGGTCGGGTGCGGGCAGCGTCACGTTCTCGAGCGGCTTGACCGTGAACGAGCGCGGCTCCCCGAGCGTGGTGAGCGTGCCGCGCGCGCGGACCGCCATGGCCACCTGGTAGCGGCCCGGTGCCACGAGCGGGCCACCGCCCGCGCTCTCCCAGTCCCCGCGCGTGCGCGCCTCGAGCGAGGCCGGCGACGGGTCGGGACGACGGAAGTCCCACACCACGCGCTGCAGCCCGGCGCCCGCGGGCCCGGTGAGCCGACGCACGATGCGGCCCTGCGCGTCGCTCACGGTGAGCACGATCGCCGGGGCCTCCTCGCGATCCTCGGCACGCAGGCTGTCCCACGACGGGTAGAACGCGTCGCCGCCCGACTTGGCGAGGTCCTTCTCGCGTGAGCGGCGCTGGTCGCGCAGCGACTTATAACCGTCGCGCAGCCAGTAGTGGAACACCGCACCTACGGGCGGGTTCTCGGCCACGTAGAAGCTCGCCCCCTGCTCGGCCTTGCCCGAGCCGCCCATGGGCGAACCCGGCACGAACATGAGCGCGTCGCGCACCGGCAGCAGCGTGTGCGAGCTGGCGCGCAGGCCGTCCTGCACGAGCGCGCGCAGCGGAGCGAGGTCGTCGAGCACGTAGAAGCCGCGGCTGAACGTGCAGACCACGAGCGCGTCGTCGCGGCGCTGGATGGCGAGGTCGCGGATGCAGGCGACCGGCAGGCCACCCTTGAGCTGCACCCAGCGGCGACCGGCGTCGGGCGTCACGAACACGCCGAACTCGGTGCCCACGAACCACAGCCCGGGCTGCTGGTGGTCCTCGACGAACGCGTAGACCGAACCGTTCGCCGGCAGGTCGCCGGAGACGTTCGTCCACGTGCGACCGAGGTCGTCGCTGCGCAAGACGTAGGGCTTGAAGTCGCCCATCTTGTGACGGTCGAAGGTGGCGAACAGCGTGTTGCGCGCGTGCCGCGACGGGACGACGCGCGAGACGTAGGCGTATGGGCCCACGCCGGGGAACGTGTCCACGCGACGCCAGTTCGCACCGGCGTCCTCGCTCACCCACACCAGACCGTCATCGGTGCCCACCACGAGCAGGCCCTCGGCGAGCGGGGATTCGTCCACCCACACGATGTTGCCGTAGATGCTCGTGGACATGTTCTTCGCGATCGCGTCCACGCTCTGCACGCGACCCATCACGGGCAGGCGGTTGCGGTCGATGCCGGCCGTGAGGTCGGGGCTCACCGCGCGCCACGTGTCGCCACGGTCGTCGCTGCGGTAGACGCGCTGCGACGCGAAGTAGAGACGCTTGTGCGAGTGCGGCGAGATGATGAGCGGGCTGTCCCAGTTCCAGCGGCTTCCGGGCTCGCCGGGCTCGGGCTGCGGCTGGATCTCGGTGCGCTCCCCGCTGCGGCGGTCGAAGCGGTAGAGCTCGCCGTGCTGGTAGCTGCCGTAGACGATGTTCGGGTCGGTCGGGTCCACGCGCGGCTGGAACCCGTCGCCGCCCAGCACGAACCACCAGTCCGAGTTGCGGATGCCGTGGTCGTTCGCGGTGCGCGACGGACCGCCCCACGTGGCGTTGTCCTGCGTGCCGCCGTACACGTTGAAGAACGGCAGGTCCTGATCCACCTCGACCTTGTAGAACTGCGTGATGGGCAGGTTGGCGAAGAAGTTCCAGGTCGCGCAGCGGTCGAACGTCTCGTACAGACCGCCGTCGCAGCCCACGATGAGGTGGCGCGAGTCGCGCGGGTCCACCCAGACGACGTGGTTGTCCACGTGCTTGTTGGCCTCGCCCGCTCGCTTCCACGTGCGTCCCCCGTCGTCGGACGCCTGCAGGAAGGTGTCGATCATGTACAGACGACCGCGGTCGTTGGGGTCGGCGAACAGCTCCTGGTAGTACTGCGGGCTCGACGAGACCTGACCGTTCAGCTTGCTCCAGTTGGCCCCACCGTCCTCGGACCGGTACGTGCCGCGGCTGTCGGCCGAGGCCTCGACCGTGGCCACGATCACGTCGCGCTCGTTGGGCGGCACGACGAGCCCGATGCGGCCCATGTCGCCACCGGGCAGACCGTTCTTCAGGCGCGTCCACGTCTCGCCGCCGTCCACGCTCTTCCAGAGGCCCGACCCCGGCCCGCCGTTGACGAGCGTCCAGACCTTGCGGTGGCGCTGGTAGGTGCTGGCGTAGAGCACGTTCGGGTCGTGCGGGTCGAGATGGACCTCGTTGGCGCCGGTCCAGTCGTCCACGTGCAGCACGCGCTTCCAGGTGCGGCCGCCGTCGGTGGTCTTGTACACGCCGCGGTCGCCGCCCGAGGCCCACAGCGGGCCCTGAGAGGCCACCCACACCACGTCGGGGTTCGTCGGGTGAACCACGATGCGACCGATGTGCTCGCTCGCCTTGAGCCCCATGTTCGTCCAGTTGCGACCACCGTCGTCGGAGCGGTACACGCCGTCGCCCCAACCCACGCTGCGCTGGCTGTTGTTCTCGCCCGTGCCGACCCACACCGTGAGCGGGCGCGACGGCGCGAGCGTCACGCAGCCGATGCTCGAGGTGCCCTGATCGTCGAAGATGGGCTCGAACGTGGTGCCGGCGTTGGTCGTCTTCCACACGCCGCCGTAGGCCGCGGCCACGTACCACACGCTCGGGTCGCGCGGATCCACGGCGAGGTCCGAGATGCGGCCCGAGTTCACCGCCGGACCGATGCTGCGGAACTTGAGCGCCGAGAGCGTCGAGGCGCTGAGGCCCGACTCGGTGCGGGAGCCCGACTTGGCACCCTTGGCCGGTGCGGCCGGGGCGGCGAGTGCGAGCGGGGACGACAGCGGGCCCGCGATCAGCAGGGCGGCGAGGACGACGGCGGCACGCATCATGTCGGGGATCCTGAGGTTCGGTGCGGTCTCCCTCGTGCGGTCGTGCACGGGGTGCGGAACCCGCAGTGGAACGCACCCCGGGCGCAAGTGTCAACGCCGAGCGGCCGGACGCGGGACCGGTCCGTCGAAGGCTCGGCGATGGGTTCCCGCTCGTCCCCGGTCGGTCGCATGTGGCAGAGTGCGAACCCATGCCCGAGACCCCCGAACACACCCCCGCACCGAGCCCTGAGTCCGCCCCCGGCCTGCGCCGCGCGCTCGGCACCTGGGACGGCGCCTCGCTCACGATCGGTGCGGTGATCGGCACCGGCATCTTCCTGACCGCGGGGGACATCGCGCGCGCGCTCCCCCACCCGATGCTCGCGCTCGGGGCGTGGGTGGTCGGCGGCTTGCTCGTGCTGGCCGGGGCGCTGGCCTACGCCGAGTTGGGTGCGATGTTCCCGCGCGCGGGTGGGCTCTACCACTTCCTGCGCGAGGCGTGGGGCCCGCTCGCGGGGTTCCTGTACGGCTGGACGTGCCTGCTCGTCATCATGACGGGAGGCATCGCCGCCATCGCGGTGGGGTTCGGCGAGTACCTCGGTGCACTGGTGCCCGCGTTCTCGAGCGCGCGCACCGTACTGGCGTGGGGGCCGATCCACGTGAACGGCGCACAGGCGGCGGCGCTCATCGCCCTGTTCGCGCTCACCGCCGCCAACCACTTCGGCGTGCGCGAGGGCGCGCGCGTGCAGAACGTGCTGACGGTCGTGAAGCGAGCGGCGATCGGGGCGCTGGTGGTCGGCGGCTTCGCGCTCGCGCCGGTCGCCACGCACGATTGGGGTGCGGCCCTGCCCGCCTCGCCCGCAGCCCTCGCCGCCCCGTTCGGTGTCGCGCTCATCGCCACGTTGTGGACGTACGACGGGTGGTACGCGCTCACGTTC
>JBEGJG010000044.1:0-12261 GCA_041184705.1 Candidatus Eiseniibacteriota bacterium | reverse complement strand
GACCCCGGAGGACCCCGCCATGCGTCGTCGTGTGATGGTCGCCACCGTGCTCGGCGTCCTGTTCGCGATGGGCTGGTGGGCCGGCGGCAGTCGCGCCTCACGCGACCTCTACGCGGGCCTCGACCTGTTCGTCGAGGTGCTCGAATCGGTGCAGGATAATTATGTGGATGCGGTCGAGACCTCGAAGCTCGTCACCGGCGCCATGCGCGGCGTGGCGCACGGGCTCGACCCGTGGTCGCGCTACCTCGACGCCGAGGAGTTCCGCGCCGCGCGCGGTTCCATCCAGGGCACGTTCGACGGCATCGGCGCCTCGGTGGACCAGCGCGACGGTTGGCCGGTCGTGGTCGCACCCGTCGAGGGCTCGCCGGCGTGGGAGGCCGGGCTGCTGCCGGGCGACCTCATCATGCGCGTGGACGGTCGCGGCACCTACGGGCTCTCGCCCGACGAGGTGGCCGCACGCCTGCGCGGTGAGGCCGGCACGAAGGTGACGCTCGACCTCATGCGCGGTGACGACGAGCTCGAACTGGTGCTCGAGCGTCGCCGCGTGCAGGTGCGCAACGTCCCGTACGCGTTCGCGGTCGAACCCGGCGTGGGCTACCTGCGCCTGTCGCAGTTCTCGATCGGTGCGGCGCGCGAAGTCGCCTCCGCGCTCGACAGCGGTCGCCATCGCGGGTCTGTTCCTGCCGAACGGCGCCGAGGTCATGCGCACCGAGGGTCGCGCGACCGGTGTGAGCCGCGACTACCGCGTCGAGTCGACGCGTCCGGCGTTCTCGGGCCCGCTCGCGGTGCTGGTGGACCGCGGCAGCGCCTCGGCGTCCGAGATCCTCGCCGGCGCGCTGCAGGACCACGATCGCGGCGTGCTCGTGGGCGACACCACCTACGGCAAGGGCGTGGCGCAGCAGATCTACCCGCTGCGCGGCTCGCAGGGCGCCGTGCAGATCACCGTCTCGCGCTACCGCACGCCGAGCGGGCGCACGCTCCACCGCGAACGCACGGCCGCGACCTTCGACCCCGAGTCCGACGAGGATGCCGAGGGCGAGACCGCGCCCGCACCCGAGGTCCGCGACACCGCTCGCACCTGGCGCACCGCGGCGGGTCGCGTCGTGCGCGGGGGTCGCGGGCTCGAGCCCGAGGCCGCGGTGGTCGCCGACAGCAGTGCGCTTCGCCTGCGCACCGATTCGCGTCATCCCGGGGGGCCGGCCGGCGCCGCCCGCGCCGCGCTCGCCGTGGACCCCGTGTTCCAGCGTGCGCTCGCGATCGTGCGAGGCGCGGCCGACACGCGCGCGGTGTTCGCCGCCGCGGGCGCGCCCCTGCCCGGCGCTCCGCCCAAGAGGCGTTGATCGTGCCGATCGCGTACCTCTGCGACTTCGACGGGACGGTCTCGCCGCGCGACATCGGCGCGGCGTTCGCGGAGCGCTTCTCGCCCGAGGGTGCCGCGGCACGTGTGCCCGAACTGCAGGCGTGGCTCGCGGGCGAGGTGGGGCATCGTGCCCTGACGCGCGCGCAGTGCGCGCAGGTGCGGGCCCTCGAGGCCGAGGCGCTCGAGTTCACGCGCGGGTTCCGGCCCGATCCGCGATTCGCGCCGTTCGTGCGCGAGGCGCTGGGGCGGGGCGACGCCGTGATGGTGGTGTCCGAGGGTTTCGACTTCTACGTGCGCGACCAACTCGCGCGCGAGGGCCTGACCGATCTGCCGTGGGCCGCGAACCGACTCGTGTTCGGCGACGACGGCGTGGTCACGCCCGAGTTCCCGTTCGCCGATCCGGCGTGCGACGCGTGCGGCAACTGCAAGGCGCAGCACGTGCGCCGCTACCGCAGCCGCGGCTACTTCACCGTGCTGGTGGGTGACGGCACGAGCGATCGCCACGGGGCGCTCGCCGCCGACGCGGTGCTCGCGTGCCGTTCGCTGCGCGAGTGGTGCACGGCCGAGGGTGTGCCGCACACCTCGTTCGAGCACTTCGGCGACGTCGCCGAGTACGCGCGTCTGCAGGACGAACTCGCCCGTCGCGGGCGGGGAGGGGCCTCGTGAACCACGACAAGCCGGACGCCCCGAGCGGTGCGGGCCTCGCGCCCAGCGACGTCCCCGTGCCCGGGGAGGGCGCGGTGGTGAAGCCGTTCCGCATCGGGAACGTCACCATGGACTCGCCGTTCGTGCTCGCGCCGCTCGCGGGGGTGTCGGATTCGCCGTTCCGCCGGCTCGCGCGCGAGCAGGGCGCGTCGGCGGTGTACACCGAGATGGTGTCGTCCGACGGTCTCGTGCGCGGCAGCGAGGCCACCATGGAGTACTGCGCGTTCGACCCGAGCGAGCGGCCCATCGGCGTCCAGTTGTTCGGCAGCGATCCGGCCACCATGGCCGACGCCGCGCGCGTGCTGTCCGACCTGCCGCCCGAGCGACGTCCCGACCTCATCGACATCAACATGGGTTGCCCGGTGCGCAAGGTGGTGAACCGTTGCGCGGGTGCGGCCCTGTTGCAGGACGTGCCGCGTATCGCCGCCATCGTCGAGGCCATGAGTGCGGCCACCGACCTGCCCGTGACCGCCAAGATCCGTCTCGGCTGGGACGGCAACTCGCGCAACGTCGTCGAGGTCGCACGCGTGCTCGAGGCGTCCGGTGCGAAGGCCGTCGCGATCCACGCGCGCACGCGCGCCGAGAAGTTCGAGGGGCACGCGCACTGGGACATGATCGGCGAGGCCAAGGCCGCGGTCGCGATCCCCGTGATCGGCAACGGTGACGTGCGCAGTCCCGAGGACGCGGTGCGCATGCTGCGCCTGACCGGCTGCGACGGCGTCATGCTGGGTCGTGCCGCGTTCGGCGATCCGTGGGTGTTCCGCCGCATCCGTGCGCTGCTCGAGCACGGCGAGACGCTGCCGCAGCCCACCGCGGCTGAACGCCTCGAGGCCGGGGTGCGTCACCTCGGCATGATGGTGGAGTCGGTGGGGCCCGATCAGGCGGCGCGCGAGATGCGCAAGCACGTGGCGTGGTACGTGAAGGGCCTTCCCAACAGCCACCGTGTGCGCGAGCAGATCAACCACACGCGCGGCGCCGACGCGATGGCCGACCTGCTGCGCCGTTACCTCGGAGACCTCGAGGCGCGCGGCTTCGCCGCGTTCACGCCCGACCCGTCGCCGATCACGGAGGTCCCGGGTGCGTCCGGCTGAGCTGCGCGCGTTGCTGCAGGAGGTCCGTCGCGGCACCACCACGCCGGCGCGCGCCGCGCGTCGCATCGTCGAGGCCCCGATCGAGCAGATGGGCTTCGCCACGCTCGACCACCAGCGTTCGCTGCGCACCGGATTCCCCGAGGTGGTGTTCGGGCTCGGCAAGACGCCCGCGCAGGTCGTCGCCATCTGCCGCCGTCTCTACGAGCGCCACGGCGTCGTGCTGGCCACCCGCGTGGACGACGAGGCGCGCGCACGGCTCGCGAACGAGTTCCCGCGAGCCGAGGTGCACGACCTCGCGCGCTGCGTCGTGTTGCGCCGTCGCGCGCCGCGCCCCGTGGGGCGCGTGCTCGTGTTGTGCGCCGGCACCGCCGACCTGCCGGTCGCCGAGGAGGCGCTCGTGACGCTGCGCGTCATGGGCAGTCGCGCCGAACTGGTGGCCGACGTGGGTGTGGCCGGACTGCACCGGCTGCTCGCGCACCGGGAGCGCCTGCGCGGTGCGCGCGCGCTCGTGGTGGTGGCCGGGCTCGAAGGGGCACTGCCCAGCGTGGTGGGCGGTCTCACCGATCGTCCGCTCATCGCCGTGCCCACCAGCGTGGGGTACGGCTCGCACCTGCGTGGGCTCGCACCGCTGCTCTCCATGCTCAACTCCTGCGCGGCGGGCGTCACGGTGGTGAACATCGACAACGGTTTCGGCGCGGGATACGCCGCGCACCTGATCAACGTGGGGGCGGGGAGGAAGCGATGAGGCACGCGCACTTCGACTGCGTCTCTGGGGTGGCCGGCGACATGACGTTGGCCGCGCTGGTGTCGGCCGGTTGGCCGGCTGCCGAACTCGAGGCGCTGCCCGCGCGACTCGGCCTCACGGGCGTGACGATCGCCATCACCCCGGTGCGTCGAGGACCGTTCGCCGCGGTGCACGTGGACGTGAGGTCCGACGAGCGCCAGCCGCATCGCCACCTGCATCACATCGACGCCATCCTCGATCGCGCCGATCTGCCGACCCACGTGCGCGACCAGGCCAAGGCGGTGTTCCGCCGACTCGCGGAAGCCGAGGCCGAGGTGCACGGCAGCACGGTGCAGAAGGTGCACTTCCACGAGGTCGGCGCGGTGGACGCCATCGTGGACATCGCCGGGGCCCTGCTGGGGCT
The DNA here is from genome assembly GCA_041184705.1 of Candidatus Eiseniibacteriota bacterium. Classification (GTDB taxonomy): domain Bacteria; phylum Eisenbacteria; class RBG-16-71-46; order RBG-16-71-46; family RBG-16-71-46; genus JAIOPA01. The sequence continues at coordinate 7,957 of JBEGJG010000044.1, read as the reverse complement.
CGACGCCCTGGGCGTGACGCGCGTGAGCGCGTCGGTGCTGCCGCTCGGGCGCGGGTCGGTGGACTCGCAGCACGGCCGCATCCCGGTTCCCGCTCCTGCGACCGCCCTGCTGCTGCGCGGCGTGCCGGTGGTGGGCGGGCCCGTCGAGGGCGAACTCGTCACGCCGACCGGGGCCGCGTTGCTCGCCACGCTGGCGGGTTCGTGGGGCGACCCGCCGGCGATGCGCCTCGCCTCGGTGGGGACGGGGGCGGGCACCAAGGACTTCCCCGACCACCCGAACATCCTGCGGCTCCTGATCGGTGACGTCGCGCTCGCCACGGGCGGTGCGCCCGAGGAGCGCACGGTCACCGTGCTCGAGACCGCGCTCGACGACGCCAACCCCCAGTACGTCGCCGCCGCCGTCCAGGGCCTGCTCGCCGACGGGGCGCTGGACGCCATGGTGGCCCCGGTCACCATGAAGAAGGGGCGCACGGGGATGTGGTTGGTGGTGGTGGCCGAGCCGGGCGACGCCCGTCGGCTCGCCGACCGCCTGCTGCGCGAGACGCCCACGCTGGGCGTGCGCATGCGTGACGAACGCCGCGTGGAATTGCCGCGGCGCGCGGCCGAGGTGGACACACCCTACGGCCCGGTGCGGGTCAAGGTCGCCGTTCTCCCTTCGGGGGGCGAGCGGGTGATGCCCGAGTTCGAGTCGGTCGCCGAGGTCGCCGCCCGTTCCGGGGTGCCGCTGCAGGACGTCTCGGCCGCCGTCCTGGGGGCCCGTTCGGGCTCCGATCGCGCCTCCTGAAACCTATTCAGAGCGCGGAATCTGAACACGGTTGGGAGCGGCATTCGCTTGTGAAATCGACAGTTGGAAGTCGGTACCGGAAGCATTTTCCGACCCAGAAACGGATTGACACAGGCTTGAACCACGCCTAGCCTTTGTCCCGTGCCGGGAAAACCGGGTTCGTTCGCCCTGTCTCCCAACAGCACCAACACATTTACGCGGGTTCCCGTCGCACACGTGACGGTATCGCAGCGGTCACGCGATCGGGACACACGCATATGAATGGACACACATCACGCTGGGTCGCTCGCATCCTGAACTGCCTAAAGGATGCGTGAGGCCGCGGAAGGGGGGATTCGTCAGTAGTCGTGCAGCCAAAGCCAGCGGAATGCTCAATGTGCAGCGTCCGCGGCGAGATTTTGGCGACACCTCGCTCGCAATCCGTACTTCGGAACACTTCGCATTGCCCATGCATTGCGACGATGGAGGTAGTCACATGAAGAAGCCGTTCGTCGCGCTCCTGTGCCTGATCGGTGCAGCCGCGATGGTGGCCAGCAGCGCGTTCGCCCAGACCGAGGATCTCGGTATCAAGCTGGTGAACGCGAAGATGGTGAAGGAGATGCTCAGCTCGCGTGCCGCGCGCCTCAGCGTGTCCGCGGGTCCTGATCCCGACTCGGTGTACGTCGGCAAGTCCTTCACCAATCACACGGCCCCCGATAACTATTGGAACATCTACACCGGCGTCTATCTTCCGGGTGTGAACGATCCCAACAACGCTTACTGGGATTGGGACAACTCGGTCGGCATCCAGGCCGCGGACTCGCTCCAGGGCTGGTGGCCGATGCACCGTCAGTACAACTCGACCGGCGGTCTCACGCTGGCGGATAACCTCCGTCCGTGGTGGGCCATCGACCATGGCAACGTCGCCAACTACGTGCTCAGCCAGAACTCGGCTGCCAAGCGTACGTTCGGCATCGTCGGCATGTGGCACGCGGATCCGGGCAAGAACGCCGGCAGCGCTGTGCCGTGGACGCCGCTCAGCGGCACCCAGTCGGCCTGGTGCGGTCTCCGTCAGCACGGCGACAACTCGGTCGTCGACGCGGTGACGGGCAACCCGTTCAACCAGTACGTCGTGTGGGGCCTGCACGATGCGACCGCCGCTGGCGGTGGCTCGGGCAACCGCTTCCCCGGCTACCCCGACCAGATCGACCAGATGCTCTATCGCGACATCGCGATCACGAGCAGCCAGTCGCTGACGGTCTCGTTCCTCTACCGCACGCGCATGTCGACCTCGATCGGCACCACGGCCTCGACCCGTACGGGTTGGTTCCATGGTGACCCGCTCGCCGTGACGGCCGGCAACTTCATCAGCAGCACCGCTGCTGGTGCGGCCGCGCCGCAGGACTCGTTCATGGTGTACGTCGGTGCACCGGTGGACGACAACGCGGTCGAGTACTCGGACGGTGTCATCCGTCCCGTGTACGACAAGCAGCGTCGCTGGTTCTCCGAGGTCATCAAGGTCTTCGGTGCCGGCAACACGTACTACCAGATCTTCGGCGCGGCGGGGAACAACCCGGCCGACACCGCGGGCGCGACCCCGGCTCCGGTCTCGGTCACGATCCCGTCGGCGAACATCGCGTCGATCCTCTCCCCGGCGGCTTCGGGCAACGTGCGTCTGGTCTTCCGCTGCAAGACGAACCGCGGCTTCGCGGATTCGGACTCGCGCAGCTCGGGCTACACGTCGTTCGGCTACGGCGCCGTTCTCATCGACGACGTCTCGATCGACACCGGCGCTGGCGCCGTGGTCATCGGTGACTTCGAAGGTGCCGAGCAGAGCGGTGTGAACGCCATCGACAACCGCTTCCCGCTGCCGCCGTCCCTGGCGGCCACGGACGTGTGGCGCTCGACGGGCAAGCCCCCGGGCGAGTACATGCACGTCGAGGCGCTGTCGAACCTCACGTACAACGACCTCTGTGGTCCGTCCAACTCGCCCGCCCGTATCTGCAACATCGGCGGTCTGGTGATCACGGCGGGTAACCACGACGATGGCGAGAACGCCGGCGATTCGCGCTTCACGGCGTTCCGTGAGATCTCGCACAACATCATGTCGCCGACGATCAACCTGGTCCCCGGACCCGGTGGCGTCGCCAACTCGATGGGCATCTCGGCCACGATCCGTCAGGCCAGCGATGACATCGCGATGTGGTACGACATGTACGCGGGTATGTTCAACCTGCAGTTCTCGGGCCAGACGTGGGCCTTCGGTTCGATGGCCTACCCGGCGATCCAGCCGAACGGCGCGGAGATCTGGGGCCAGCCGAAGTACCCGGGCTTCATCGTCTTCAACCCCGAGCCGCAGTGCTTCACCGACTACGAGGGCTTCATCGGCAATGGTCAGCCGATCTCGACCTCGCGCGCCGGTGGCATCCCCGACTCGCTGCGCTTCTTCCTGGCGCACCAGCAGCAGTGCTTCCGCTTCGCGATCTCCCTCGGCTGCAACAGCAACGAGGGTGGTTACTTCGATAACGCCACGCTGGTGTTCATCGACATCCCGGGCGTGCCTGGCCAGGCCAGCGCCGGCTCGGCGGTCGCGATCGGCGGCATCTCGGGCGACATCTGGCAGTTCGCTCACGACACGTTCCCGGCGAACGAGACGCCCGGCCTGCCCGGTACCGCCGCGTTCGACACCACCACCGGTCTGATCCGCACGGGTATCAACAACGCCCAGGCGACCGGTAACGTCCTCCGCTTCGACATCCCCGGCGACTCGACGGTCGTCGTGGCCGGCAACGCCACCGTCAGCGCTCCTGACGATCCGGCGCTCGCCGCGGTCCGCGTGGACATGGTGTTCCGCATCCTCCCGGGTCCGGGTAACTACGACATCGCCGCGGGCCGCAGCATGGCTCCGGGTGGTGTCCCGTCGGGCACGCTGCTGAAGGTCCCGACCGTGCAGGGCGACTTCGCCGCTGCGGGCGATCCTTCGTTCTGGGGCCAGTTCATGGCCAACCCGGGCGAGGTCTCGGCCGGCACGCACAACGGCGGTCTCAGCTGGGATCCGCTCACGTGGAACTCGGCTCGCTGTGACACGGCTCAGCTGCGCATCTTCCCGGTCGGCGGCGCGGTGCCCACGGGCACGGGCCTCACCGCGGGTGCGTGGATGAGCATGCTGCACGAGTCCGATCCGAAGTACACGGCGCTCGGCGTCGCCAAGAACCAGTGCTTCGTGGTCGACACGACCAAGGCTGGTAACAGCACGAACGTGTCGTGCAACGGCACCGTTCCGGCGTGGCTCACCACCGTCCCGCAGACCCGTACGGGTTGGGATGGTCTGGCCACCACGCTCGAGTGCACGAAGATCATCCCCGACGGTCTGCTCACGCCGGGTTCGCACGTGCAGTACTTCTTCCGCAAGTCGCACGCCATCGATCCGCTCATCCGCTTCTCGATGGTGCCGGACACGAACTTCATCACGCCGCAGAACGGTGAAGGCAACTCGGATCAGCACCGTTGGCAGCAGTTCAGTGTCCTCCCGGATCGTTGGAAGGCCTCGGCCTTCGGCGGTGCGGGCGCGGCCTGCATGCTCTACATCGACCTGAACGATCGTCGTGGTAACGAGGGTCGCTTCGTGTCGACGATGGACTCGCTCGGCGCCACCGCGGCGGCGAAGCGTGGTTCGCACAACGGTTGGACGGCTCCGGGCACCACGCTCATCGCGGGTCTCGACGTCCGTACCGACCTGACGGTCGCCGTGTCCGACAAGAACGCCCAGCCGGGTTCGACGTGGGACATGTACGGTGTGAAGGCGTCTGAGTCGCTCACGACCAGCGCTGGCGCTCCGGGCAGCCGTCTCGCCAACCGCACCGGCCTCGGGCTGGCGGCGGGCCGCGAGTCCAAGCAGGGTCCGACCCCGGAGATGCTCCGCACGTACTACCGTGTGGTGGCCGTCCTCTCGGGTGACCTGACCTCGGGCATCCTCGGTCCGTTCACCAACCGCAGCCAGGACGACATCGCCCTGTTCAGCGACTACCTCACGAATGCGACCGGTTCGGCGCAGCCGCGCGGTATGTTCGTCCAGGGTGACGGCTTCGGTCAGTCGGAGGTTCAGGCGGCCGGTATCGTCGCCTCGCACGGCACGTTCCTCACGGATCGTCTCGGCGCCGACTTCCGTAACCCGTCCTACCAGTCGATCTCGGGCAACACGAACGACTGTGCGGACATCCTGTCGACGACCAGCCTGACGAACAACACCGACATCTACGGTGTGTCGAACTTCTGCGTCTGGTCGAACGACGTGTGGCAGCGCAACCCGGCGTACGCCGAGACCATCGATGCCGCGTTCTATGAGAACGTGGGTATCAACGGTCCGTACGTGTCCGATGTCGTGAAGCCGGCGACCGCCCTCCGCAACTGGGTGGCGGGCACCAGCGGCTACGAGATCGAGCACCTCTACAGCCGGTACTGCGACACGAACAACGGTCGTCTCGCGTACTACTATCACATGCTCAACACGGTGTTCGGCGGCATCTGCCAGATCACGGGCGCTCCGTCCGCGACGCTGGACACGCCGCAGGGTGGCCGCGCGTACACGAACTTCATGAAGATCGGCAACTCGGTCATGAAGCAGGGTACGTCGTCGGTCCGCCTGAGCGTCGCGAAGGCTGGTCGTGTGCAGGTCTCGATCTACGACGTCACCGGTCGTAAGATCCGCAACCTCGCCGACAAGGTCTTCAACGCGGGCGAGCACACGATCATGTGGGACGGCAGCGACGACAACGGCAGCAAGGTGGCGCGTGGCGTGTACTTCGTCCGCAGCAGCGTGGCGAAGGATGCCGGCCGCATCATCGTGCTGAACTGAAGTCGGTCGTAAAGCAGTCGCTGTGAATCGGCGGGCGGGGAGCGATCCCCGCCCGCCGGTCTTTTGTGGGAGATGCGCCCCGGGTGGTTCAAGGGGGTGCACTCGACCGTCCCGGATCGGCCGATCCCGGGCGAACGTGGGGAAGGGCGGTCGACGGTCATCCGGCGCGAATCCCGGCGAGCCGGACCTCGATGGGAGAACCGGACCGCGCATGCTCCCGACAGAGAGCGGCCGTCAAGCTCCCGGTGCTCCACGGCAACGGGGCGATCGCGAGGGGCTGGGGCCGCCCATGACCGAGCCGTCCGTGGCATCCCCCTGGCTTCCCTGGGCGCGCCTGAACGCGAACTCCGAAGCGGCCTGCCGCGAGATGCGATGGGGACGCCCGCTCCCGACCCCGCGGTGCCCTGGCGACACCGCCTCCTCCCACCGCGCCGACCGAACGCCGCCCCGCCCGTCCAAGTGTCTCCCGTTGCGCCGCTTGACGCTTCGGGACCGGGGCCGTAGCCTCGCCCGACTTCCTTCAACAACGACTGGGCGTGCTGGGGGGCGCGAATGCGCTTGCGTATCGGGGCTGTGCTTTGCCTTTCTATCGCTTTGCTGGGTGCCGGCTGTCGTAAGGCCGTGGCGCCCGTGGTGGACAATCAGGCGCCTGAGACCTGGATCGTCAGTGCGCCGCAGGACACCATCACCACCCGCGACGAGCTGAACCAGCCCGTCCGGCCGGGTATCGGTCGCATCCCGGTCCGCTTCCACCTCTACTGGGCGGGCTCCGACCGGGACGGTCAGGTCGCGGGCTATTACTACGCCGTGGTCGAGACCCTGCCGGTCCCGCCCGAGGGCGCGATCGCGGTGCCCAACCTCCCCGGGCCCAAGGCGAGCGAGTACCGGTTCACCAGCCGGACCGACTCGATCTTCGTCTTCCGAGCCTCGGAGGAGGTGAGCGAGCGCCAGCACGCGTTCTACATCTACGCGGTGGATAACAAGGGCCGCCCCGACCCCACGCCGGCGCGATTCATCTTCAGCTCCTACGACCGGTTCCCGCCGCTCGCCATCATCGAGGAACTGCGTGCCGACGCCACCATCTTCACGCTGAATCCGGGCGGCGTGGCCACGCCCGTGACGCGGACCTACACGGTCCGGGACTCGTTCGAGGTCGGGAACGACAACCACATCGCTCCGCGCGACACCGTGCCCAGCAGCGCCGTGCTCAACATGCGCTGGCGCGGCGAGGTCACCTCGCCGACCGGAGCGGTGACCGGCTACCGCTACAAGCTCGATGAGTCGTCGTTCAACAACGCCGACTCCTCGGTCCGCAGCGCGACCTACAACACCGGGGTCGGAACCGACCGCATCACCCCGGGGCAGAAGATCTTCACGCTGCGCGCGCTCGGGGAGTCCGGCTGGCGCGGGGAGTCCACGCGCTGGTTCCAGATGAACTTCGCCCCCGACACGTGGTTCGCCGGCCCCGACCCGTCCAACCTGGCCTCGGGTTGGCAGACCGTGGTGCGCAGCGGCAAGACCTACTACTTCAAGCGCGTCCCGCCGGGCGGCGGTTGGGGCGTGACGGGTACGCAGCTGAGCGGCGACTCGCTCCGCCTGCTGCCGCACCAGCGCACGCCGTTCCGCAGCTTCTTCGAGATCTTCGGCGACACCCTCTGGCTGCGGCAGGAGGGGGACACCGTGAACATGAACTCGTTCGTGGTCTTCCCGGCCGGCGGCTTCGACAAGGATTCGCCCTACTCCATCAAGGTCATCCCCAGCCCGGCCGACTCGCTCGCGCTGGGGCAGCCGCTGACCACGCCCGGTCCTGCGAACGGTTCGCCCATCGGCTTCCGTCTGCAGGTGCGCGTGAAGCCCGGCACGCTCGCGAGCAATCGTGTGGATGCCAGCAGCGAGTCGTTCACCTATCCGCGCTTCGAGCCCGGCACGTTCCGCAACCCGGTCGTCAACGGCTACGCGGTCATGAACCTCTCGGGCAAGGCCTACGCGGCCGTGCGCGCGCAGGACGGCGATGGTGCCGCCGACCGCACGCTCGATGCGACGGGTGGATATCCCACGATCGCCGACAACGTGGATGCCGGCGGCGGCACGGCGGCCGAGCGTGCGCTCCGCTCCAAGATCCTCACGTTCTTCGTCAACCGCCCGCCGCAGCTCAATCGCGCGGCCGGTTCGGGTTTCGTGCCGGCGGCCAACGCCAACGTCACGAACCGCACCGTCACCGGCTGGAACATGCCGGCGGTGGACCCCGACGGCTACGACCCCGATCGCGTCCCCGCTCCGGGCTACTCCAGCACCACCAGCCCGCTGCGGCGCAAGCTCGCCATCCTCGGCAAGCTCGC
>JBEGJG010000043.1:0-11639 GCA_041184705.1 Candidatus Eiseniibacteriota bacterium | reverse complement strand
CCCTCGCGCAGACGCTTGAGCTGCTCGGGCGTGAGCACGGCCAGCGCCTGCTGTCGCGTGTCGAAGCGCGACTTCATGGCGTCGGCGCGCAAGCGCGACAGCTTGTCGATCTGGGCGTTCACCGCGACCGGATCGGCCTTCTCGGCGCGCATGAGCTTCCGCAGGTCCATGGTGGCGAGCTGCAGGTCGGCGCGACGCTGGATGTCCTTGCGACGCTGGGCCTCGTGGAGGCCGCGCATGCGATCACGCTGGGCTTCGGTGAGGTCGAGACGCGCCAGCCGAAGCGCCATGCCATGACGCCGGACCATGCCCATGCGCCCCGGCACCTGCCCGCGCGTGCGGCCCATACCCGGCGAGACGTGCACCTCGATCTCGCGACCACCCATGCCGGGGCCCACGATGCGGCGCGTCATCGCGCGGCGCTCGACACCGTCCACGGTACCCGAGGGCCCGGCGAGGCCACCCTCGTCGAGCCCCTCGAGGTCGTCGAGCTCGTCGAACAGGAAGTCCTCGTACAGACCGAGCGCCATGAGGTCATCGTCCACCCACATGCCATCGTCCTCGACCGCGTTCGACGGGAACGGCGGCGGAGGCGGCGGAGCGGACTGGGCCGAGACGAGGGTCGGCAGGAACAGCAGCGAGGCGGCGAGCGCCGCACGCAGTGAGCGAGTCATGAAGGGATCTCCTCCGGGAACCGCCCGGAACGGTCGGGCACAGGGCCCGCGGTGCCGGCCAGGGCATCCGGCGACCCGGTGTGGACCGGGCGCTGGTGAAGGATAGCGCACGACCACGACTCGGGCTCGCACCTCATGGGACGGGCACGAGCCCCGAACGGTTGGGACGCCCCGAGCCCCAGCCTTGACCCCGCGCGCGCAAGGTCCCTAGATTCCAGCGGTTATCCCGCTCCCCCACGACTCCCCGGAGGCCCCCGTGCCCGTTCGCGGCATCGGTATCGACGTCTGCAAGGTCGAACGCATCGCCGAGTCGCTGACCCGGTTCGGGGAGCGCATGGAGCGCCGTCTGTTCACGCCCGACGAGCTGGCCTACTGCCGCGGCTTCAAGGACCCCATGCCCCACCTCGCCGCGCGCTTCGCGGCCAAGGAGGCGACCAGCAAGGCGCTCGGCACCGGGCTCGCGGGCGGCGTGTCGTGGACGCAGATCGAGGTCGTGCAGCCGGGCGGCCGCGTGCCCACGCTGCGCCTGAGTGGTGCGGCGCTCGAGCGCTTCCAGGCGATCGGCGCCACCCGCTCCCACCTGTCGCTGTCGCACGACGCCGGACTCGGCGTGGCGTGCGTGGTCCTGGAGGACTGATGGCGCGCCTCAACCGCGTCCTCATCGCGAACCGCGGCGAGATCGCCGTGCGCATCATCCGCACGTTGCGCGAGACCGGTCGCACGAGCATCGCGTTGTTCAGCGAGCCCGACCGCACCGCGCTCCACGTGCTCATGGCCGACGAGGCCTACGCCATCGGCCCGGGCCCGTCGAAGGACAGCTACCTCAACCTCGAGCGCGTGATCGAGACCGCGAAGCGCGTGCGCGCCGACGCGATCCATCCGGGCTACGGGTTCTTCGCCGAGAACGCCACGTTCGCACGCGCCTGCGCGGCGGCCGGCATCGTGTTCATCGGGCCCAGCCCCGAGACGATCGACGCGCTCGGCGACAAGCTCATGGCGCGCAAGGCCGCGCTGGCCGCGGGCGTCCCCGTGGTGCCGGGCTCGCCGGGACCGCTCGAGACGCGCGACGAGGTCAAGGCCTTCGCGCGCGAGATCGGCTACCCGCTCATGCTCAAGGCCGCGGCGGGTGGCGGTGGCAAGGGCATGCGCGTGGTACGCAGCGATGCCGAACTCGACGCGGCGTGGGACCTCACGCGCGGCGAGGCGCTGGCGGCGTTCGGCGACGCGCGCGTGTTCGTGGAGCGCTACATCGAGCGGCCGCGCCACGTCGAGGCGCAGATCCTCGCCGACCACACCGGGCGCGTCGCGTTCCTCGGTGAACGCGAGTGCTCGGTGCAGCGTCGGCACCAGAAGCTGCTCGAGGAGACGCCCAGCCCGGCGTTCGACGCCGAGACGCGACGCGCGTTCGGCGAGGCCGCCTGCCGCGTCGCCCAGCAGGTCGGCTACCTCTCGGCCGGCACCGTGGAGTTCATCCTCGACGAGCAGCGCCGCTTCTACTTCCTCGAGGTCAACACCCGGTTGCAGGTCGAGCACCCGGTCACCGAGATGGTCACGGGACTCGACCTGGTGGCCGAGCAGCTGCGCGTCGCGGAAGGCCAGGAACTGTCGTTCGGCGATCACCCGCCCGAGCCGCGCGGCTGGTCCATGGAGGCGCGCATCATCGCCGAGGACCCCGCGCGCAACTTCATGCCGAGCGTGGGCGCGATCGAGCGCGTGCGCTTCCCGCAGGGTCCCGGCGTGCGCAACGACTCCGGTGTGTATCGCGGCTACGAGGTGCCGGTGTTCTACGATTCGCTGCTCGCCAAGCTCGTGGTCTGGGGCTCCGATCGCGAGCAGGCGCGCCTGCGACTCGTGCGCGCGCTCGACGAGTTCGTGCTCGAGGGTCCGCACCACAACATCGCGTTCCACGCGTGGCTCGCGCTGCACCCCGAGTTCGCGGCCGGGAACCTCTCGACGCGCTTCCTCGAGGAGCACTGGAAACCGGGTGCGCTCAAGCCCGGGCCCGAGGCCACCTCGGCCGCACTGCTGGCCGCGGCGCTGCACGAGCGCGCCGAGCGCCAGCGCGTGCAGGTCGGCGCCGCCCGCGACGACGCGGGCGCGCGCTCGACGTGGAAGTGGTCCGGTGTCGAGCGAGGTGGCCGATGAGATTCTGGGTCACGCTCGAGGGTCGCGAGACCGAGGTCACGTTCCACACCGAGGGCGACCGTCTCATCCTCGAGACCGACGGGCGGCGTCTCGAGGCCGACTTCGTGCCGCTGCCCGACGGCGAGGTGTACTCGCTGCTCATCGAGGGTCGCTCGCACGTGGTGCGCGTCTCCCCCGCGGCCGAGGGACTCGAGGTCGAACTGCGCGGCGCGGTCATCCCGGTCGAGGTCAAGCACCCGCTCGAGCGCATGCTGCAGCAGTCGGGCGGCGGACGCGCCGCGGCGCGCGGGGAGACGATCACCGCCCCCATGCCGGGCGTGGTGGTTGCGATCCGCGTGAAGCCGGGCGACGCGGTCAGCGCCGGGCAGGCGGTCGTGGTCGTGGAGGCCATGAAGATGCAGAACGAACTCACCGTCACGCACGACGGCATCGTGTCCGAGGTGCTCGTCGGCGAACGCGCCGCGGTCGCGGCGGGACAGGCGCTGGTGCGGTTGGCACCGGCCCCAGCGGGAGGCGAAGCGTGAAGCCACGTCGCAAGCGATCCACGACCGAGCGCGCCCCGCGCGCCGCCGCGCCGCGCCGGACGCGCAAGACGGCCACGCCCGCACCCGAGGCGCCGCCGCGCACCACACCGTCCGACCTGCCGGTCGCGGTCGCGTACTCGGCCGCCGACCTGCCGCGCGACCTCACGCGTCGCACCCCGCCCGCGGGCGAGCCGCCGTACACGCGCGGCATCCACCCCGCCATGTACCGCTCGCGGCTGTGGACCATGCGCCAGTACGCGGGCTTCGGATCGGCGGCGCAGACCAACGAGCGCTTCCGCTACCTGCTCGGTCAGGGCCAAACCGGCCTCTCGGTCGCCTTCGACCTGCCCACGCAGATGGGCTACGACAGCGACCACGCGCTCGCGCGCGGCGAGGTCGGCCGCGTCGGCGTGGCGATCTCGTGCCTCGCCGACATGGAGCAATTGCTCGACCAGCTCCCGCTCGACCGCGTGACGACCAGCATGACGATCAACGCGACCGCGCCCCTGCTGCTCGCGTTCTACGTCGCGGTCGCCGACGCGCGCGGCACGCCGCGTAGCGCGCTGGGCGGCACGGTGCAGAACGACGTGCTCAAGGAGTACATCGCGCGCGGCACCTACATCTATCCGCCGCAGGCCTCGCTGCGACTCATCACCGACGTGTTCGAGTTCACTGCGGACCACGTCCCGCAGTGGAACAGCATCTCGGTCTCGGGCTACCACATGCGCGAGGCCGGCAGCACCGCGGTGCAGGAGCTGGCGTTCACGCTCGCCAACGGGCTCGCGTACCTCGAGGCCGCCCGCGCGCGCGGACTCGACCTCGTGCGCATCGCGCGGCGCATGTCGTTCTTCTTCAACGCCCACAACCATCTGTTCGAGGAGGCCGCCAAGTTCCGCGCCGCGCGCAAGCTGTGGTCGGACCTGCTCGTGGAGCGGTTCGGCATCCGCGACGCCGAGGCGCGCAAGCTGCGGTTCCACACCCAGACCGCGGGCTCCATGCTCACCGCGCAGCAGCCGCTCAACAACGTGGTGCGCGTCACGGTGCAGGGGCTCGCCGCGGTGCTCGGCGGCACGCAGTCGCTGCACACGAACAGCTACGACGAGGCGCTCGGGCTGCCGTCGCAGGAGTCCGCGCTGCTCGCGCTGCGAACGCAGCAGGTGCTCGCGCACGAGAGCGGTGCCACCGACACCGTGGACCCGCTCGCGGGCAGCTACTGGGTCGAGTCCATGACCGCCGACCTCGAGGCGCGCGCGCGCGGCGTGCTCGACGAGATCGACCGGCACGGCGGCATGCTGGCCGCCATCGCCGAGGGCTGGGTGCAGGAGCAGATCCACCTCGCCGCGTACCAGTGGCAGCGCGAGGTCGAGAGCGGCGAGCGCGTGGTCGTGGGCGTGAACCGCTTCGGCACGCACGAGGACATCCCCGCCCCGCCGTTCCGCATCGACCCCGCGGTCGAGGCCGACCGTGCGACGTTCCTCGCCGACTGGCGCGCGAGCCGCGACCCGGTGGCGTGCGACGAGTCGTTGCTCGAGGTCTATCGCGCCGCGCGCGGCACCGACAACCTCGTGCCGCCCATCCTCGCCGCGCTGCGCGCCAAGGCCACGCTGGGCGAGGTGTGCGACACGCTGCGCGCCGTGTTCGGCGTGCACCAGCCGGGTGACCGCGTATGAGCGGACCCGTGCCGCCGAACGGCCCCGTCACCGGGCTGTCGCACGTCGCGATCGCGGTGCGCGAGGCCGATCCCGTCGCCGACCGACTCGTGGCCGCGCTCGGGGCGACGCGCGGTGGCGAGGAACTGCTCGACGAGGGCGGGCTGCGCGTGGTGTTCGTGCACGCGGGCCCGGTCACGTTCGAGTTGCTCGAGCCCAAGCGCGACGATCACACCGTGGCGCGGTTCCTCGAGACGCGCGGTCCCGGGCTGCACCACGTCAGCCTCGAGGTCGCGGACCTGCGCGAGCGTCTCGCGGCCGCTTCAGCGGCCGACGTGCGCCTGATCGACGAGCAACCCCGCCCCGGTGCGCACGGCACGCAGGTCGCGTTCCTGCACCCGAAGAGCCTCGGGGGCGTGCTGCTCGAGCTCTGCCAGGACACGCGACCGCGCCCCTGACGCGCTCGCCTCAGACGAGCCCGAGTCGGCGCGCCTGGTCGTTGGCGAACAACCCCTCGGGGTCGAGCGTGCGCCTCACGGTGCGGAACCGCTCCAGCGGATCGCCGAGCGAGGCCGCGAACGACGCCGCGTCCACGACCTGATCCTTCGCCGGGTAGTAGCGTCCGCCCGCCTCGAGCACGAGTCGCGTGAGGTCTCGCGCGGTGCCCCACAACCGGTCGGCATCGCGCGGCACCTTGAAGTCGAGCGCCAGCGACCATCCGTCGAGCCCGTGCGACAGCAGGTAGTCGTCGGGGCGGTGCCGCTTGAGCACCGCGAGGTACGGCACCGTGCCGCGTCGCTGACAGAGCCGCAGCGCCTCGGCGAACGCCTCACGCGCGGTGGCGTCGGGCACGAACAACTGCACCTGGATGAACCCGTCGGGGCCGTAAGCGAGACGCCAGTCGGGCACGTAGTCGAGCAGGAACGAGAACCCGGCGTGCGAGTCGTAGGCGTTGCCGTCGGGGCCCACGCGCTCGGGCAGCGAGAACTTCGCGGCGTTCACCAGCCGCATGCCGGGGTCGTTCGTGAACACCCGTAGGAAGTGCCACAGCAGCGCCTTGGGGAAGCCGAGGATCGAACCCGGCAGGTCCTGAGCGGCCACCGAGAGCGTGCTCGCGCCGTTGGGGTCCTCGCCGGGTCCGAGATGGTTGGCCTGATGCACGAGCCCGCGACCGAGCTCGTCCCCGCCCGGGAACGCGTCCACCCAGCCCACGAGGTAATCGGAGTGCGGCATGCGCTCCACGAACGTGTCGAACATGTGCGCGAGGTCGCGCGTCACGAGCGGCCGCACGCGCACACGACCCGAGTGCACGCGCTTGAGCTGGAGTCGCACGCGCGTGACCGCGCCGAGCAACCCGAGACCCGCGACCACGGCGCGGAACGTGTCGGGGTCGCGCTCGCGCGACAGCGTGCGCAGCGTGCCGTCGGCGGTGAGCAGGTCGAGCTCGAGCACGTGGTCGCCGAACGGTCCGGCCTTGAAGCAGTTCTTGCCGTGGATGTTCATCCCCACGCAGCCGCCCATGGTGGGGTACATCGTGCCCGGCACCACCGCGGGCCACCATCCGTGCGGCACGGTGTGGCGCCAGACCTCGGCGATGCTCACGCCGCCCTCGGCCTCGATCACCCCCGTGGCGGGATCGAACGACAGGATGCGCCGCATGGCGCGCCCGTCCACCGCGAGCTGCCCGGCGTTCAGCGACGCGTCGCCGTAGCTGCGACCGGCGCCGCGGAACGAGACCCGCCAACCTTCGGCACGCGCGGCGGCGAGGACCGCGGCCAACTCGGGAACGGTCGTGGGCGCGACCGATCGCGACCACGCGCGCACCGAACCGCCGAAGCCGTCGAGGACCCGCCAGGCCGCCGTCTCGCGCAGGGCCATGGTCAGAGCTTGATGCGGCGGAACACGAACGAGGGCAGGTGGCGCAGCACCATGGCCACGAACCACCAACGCGCAGGCACGAACGTGCTCGGGCTCCCGCCCCGCCGCGCGGTCGCCAGGATGATCGCCGAGGCGCGCTGCACGCTCACCATGAACGGACGACGCGTCAGGTCGGCCACCATGGGCGTGTCCACGAAGCCCGGCTTCACGGTGACGATGTTCACGCCCTTCATGGCGACGCGGTTCCGCAGACCCTCGAGGAACGTGGTGAGCGCGGCCTTCGAGGCCGCGTAACCGGGGAACATCGCGCGGCCACGCTCGCCGGCCACGCTCGACAGCCCCACGATGGTGCCCGCGCGAGCGGCCTCGAAGCGGGCCGCGACCGGGTTCATCCACGCCATGGCGCCGGTGACGTTGACCTCGAACTGCTCGCGATCGCGCTCGGTGTCGTACACGTCGTCGCCCGGCACCCACAGCAGACCGCTGCTGTACACGAGCAGGTCGAGGCCCCCGAGCTGCTCCACGAGGCGATCGAGCAGCGCCGGCACCGCATGCGTGTCGCGCACGTCGTGCGTCGCGACGATCGCGCGTCCGCGCCCGGCCGCCTCGATCGCCGAGGCCACCTCGCGCAGCGCATCCTCGCGTCGACCGAGCAGCGCGACGTGGCAGCCGTCGGCGGCGAGCTGGCGGGCGATCTCGGCACCGAGGCCCGAGCTGGCGCCCACGACGATGGCACGACGGAAGACGAGGCTCATGCGGGGGTCTCCGGGAGGACGAACGGCTCCGGGACGGGGTATCGGCCGCTGCGGACGCGCTCCGCAGCCCCGTGCGGGGGCCGCGGTCGGGCGCGGTTCAGAGGCGGACGCCGTCCTTCAGCCCGCTGCGTGCGATGACGAGTCGCTGGATCTCCGAGGTGCCCTCGTAGATCTCCATCACGCGCGCGTCACGGTAGTAGCGCTCGACCGCGTACTCCTTCACGTAGCCGTAGCCCCCGTGCACCTGGATGGCCTGATGCGTCACCCACGTGGCGGCCTCGGTCGCGTAAAGCTTGGCCATGCTGGCGGCGCGCACGAAGTCCTGTCCGCTGTCCTTGAGCCACGCCGCCTTGCGGATGAGCAGGCGCGCCGACTGCACGCGCCGCTCCATCTCGGCGAGCTTGAACTGCACGGCCTGGATGCGCGCGATGGGCGCCCCCCACGCCTGACGCTGCTGCGCGTAGCGGGCGGATTCCTCGAACGCGGCGGTCATCACGCCGAGCGCCTGAGCGGCCACACCGATGCGGCCCGAGTCGAGCATCGAGAGCGCGATGCGGAACCCGTCGTTCTCGGCCCCGAGCCGGTTCGCGACCGGCACGCGCGCGTCGCTGAACGACAGCGTGATGGTGTCGGACCCGCGCAGCCCCATCTTGTCCTCGCCCTTGCCGAGCGTGAGACCGGGCGTGTCCTTCTCGACGATGAACGCCGAGATGCCCTTCGGGCCCGGCCCCCCGGTGCGGGCCAGCACGAGGTAGGTCCAGCTGTGACGGCCGTTCGTGACCCAGTTCTTCTCGCCGTTGAGCACGTAGTGGTCGCCGTCGAGACGCGCGGAGGTCACGAGCGCCGAGGCATCGGAGCCCGAACCGGGTTCGGAGAGCGAGAACGCGCCGACCGCACCGCTCGTGAGCCGCGGCAGGAAGCGCCGACGCTGCTCGTCGGTGCCGAAGGTGAAGATGGGGTACGCCCCCACCGAGTTGTGCACCGCGACCATGATGGCGAGTGAGGCCGAGACGCGCGCGATCTCCTCGATCACCATGGTCGAGGTGCGAGCGTCGTAGCCGAGCCCACCCCACTCCTCGGGGATGCTCATGCCGAGCAGCCCCATCTCGGCCAGCTTGGCGATGGCCGACGGCGGGATGGCGTCGTCGTGATCCCACTTCGCGGCCTGCGACGCGAACTCGCCCTGGGTGAGTTCGCGCACGGCGTCGCGGATGACGATCTGGTCTTCGGTGAGGTCGAGGTTCATGACGGTCTCGGGTGCGTCGGAACGGGGATCAGGCCGGCTGGTGGGCCGACGTCTCGCGGAACACGGTCAGGCAGACGAGCGCGATGAGGCCCATCACGCCCGGGCCGGGGCCGAGCAGCAGCGAGCCGGCCGCGCCCAGCGCGACGAGCGGCCACGCGCGCCAGTCGCCCGCCCACAGGCCGGGCACGCCCGCCAACCACGCACCACCGATCGCGGCCTTCATGAGATGCGGCACCCACACCGGGGCGCCGAACTTGACCAACGTGTCCACGAACACGCCGTGCTGGCCGAGCAGCGCGAACTGCTCGCCCGTGACCCACGGGTAGAGCCCCTGGAACACCGACGTGAGACCCGGATACAGGGCGCAGGCCGTGAGGATGAGCAGCGCGATCGGACGGACGGGACGACGCATGAGTGGACCTCCTCGGTGGATGCCCCCGGCGGAGCCGGGTGACGACGTGGACGCTCGCGGCTCAGGCCGGGAGCGCGTGCTCCTTCAACACCTGACCGGCCACCACCATCTTCTGCACCTCGGTGGTGCCCTCGTAGATCTCGCAGATGCGCGCGTCGCGCCAGTAGCGCTCGACGTGGAACTCGCTCAGGTAGCCGTAGCCGCCGTGCACCTGGATGGCGAGGTTCGCGCAGCGCGTCGCGGCCTCGGACGCGTGCCACTTGGCGAGCGACGCCTCCTTGATGTGCGGGCGGCCCTGGTCGCGCAACCACGCGGCCTGGTACACGAGCAGGCGCGAGGTCTCCAGCTCGACGAGGCTGTCGGCGAGCATGGCGCGGATGGCGTCGAACTCGCCGATGGGCCGGTCGAACTGCTGGCGCTCGTTGGCGTAGCGCAGCGAGGCCTCGACCGAGGCCTGCGCGATGCCGAGCGCCTGCGCGGCGATGCCGATGCGACCGCCGCCCAGCGTGGCGAGGGCGATGCCGTAGCCCTTGTTGACCTCGCCCAGCAGCAGGTCCTTCGGGATGCGCGCGTTCTCGTAGTAGATCTCGCGCGTGTCCGAGGCGTGGATGCCGAGCTTGTGCTCCTTCTTGCCCTTCTTCACGCCCGGGGCGTCGGCCGGCACGATGAACGCCGAGATGCCCTTCGGCCCCAGCGCCTTGTCGGTCGCCGCGTAGGTGATGAGCACGTCGGCGGGACCGGCGTTGGTGATGAAGATCTTGGAGCCGTTGAGCACCCAGTGGTCGCCGTCGAGCACCGCGGTGGTCTGCTGGTTCGCGGCGTTGCTGCCGGCGTTGGGCTCGGTCAGGCAGTACGCGCCCAGCAACTCGCCCTTCGCGAGCGGCGTGAGCCAACGACGCTTCTGCTCGTCGGTCGCGTACTGCAGCAACGGGTAGCAGACGAGCGAGTTGTTGACCGAGGCGATGACGCCGTGGCTCGCGCACACGCGCGACAACTCCTCGATCGCGACCACGTACGCGAGGTAGCTCATGCCCGCGCCGCCCCACTGCTCGGGCACGAACATGCCGAGCAGGCCCAGCTCGGCCATCTTCTTGGTGTTCTCGGCCGGGAACTCGTGCGTCTCGTCGATGCGCGCGGCGATGGGACGGATCTCGCTCTCGGCGAAGTCACGCACCATCTCGCGGACGCTCTGCACGTCCTCGGGGAGTTCGAACGACAGCCCGGCGGTCTCGGTCGTCGTGGACATCGGGGTCTCCGGGCGGTCAGCCCTGCGGGTACTCGTAGAAGCCGCGGCCGGTCTTGCGACCGAGCCAGCCGGCGGCCACGTACTTGCGCAGCAACGGGCAGGGACGGTACTTGGAGTCCCCGAGGCCGTCGTGCAGCACGTTCATGATGCTCAGGCAGGTGTCGAGCCCGATGAGGTCGGCCAACTGCAGCGGCCCCATGGGGTGGTTCATGCCGAGCTTCATCACCGTGTCGATGGCCTCCTTGGTCGCCACACCCTCCATGAGGGTGTAGCAGGCCTCGTTGATCATCGGCATGAGGATGCGGTTCGAGACGAAGCCGGGGAAGTCGTTGACCTCGGCCGGCGTCTTGCCCAGTCGGCGCGACAGCTCCTCGGTCACCGCGTAGGTGGCGTCGCTGGTGGCGATGCCGCGGATGATCTCGACCAGCTGCATGACCGGCACCGGGTTCATGAAGTGCATGCCGATCACGCGGTCCGCGCGCTTCGTGAGCGCGGCGATCTCGCCGATCGGGATGCTCGAGGTGTTGCTCGCGAGGATCGTCTCGGGCGGGCAGGCCGCATCGAGCGCGGTGAAGATGGCCTTCTTCACCTCCCACGACTCGGTGACCGCCTCGACCACCAGCTGGCAGTCGCGTGCCGCGGCGAGGTCGGTGCCACCGGCGATGCGCGCCAGGATGGCGGCAGCGCGACCGTCCTCCCAACCCTGCTTCTTCGCGACGCGGTCGAGGTTCTTGCCGATCGTGCCGAGCGCGCGCTCCACGAACTCCGCCTTGGCGTCCACCAGACGAACGTCGAAACCGTTCGTGGCGAACACCTGGGCGATGCCGTTGCCCATGGTGCCGCCGCCCACCACGGCGACGCGCTTCACGTGCGCGCTGACCGTGACCGCCGTCTCCTGCGCCGGGGCGCTCATCACACACGCTCCACGGACAGGGCGACCGCGTTGCCACCGCCCAGGCACAGCGTGGCGAGACCGGTGCGCTTGCCCTGCTGCTCGAGCGCGTACAGCAGCGTCACGAGCACACGCGCACCGCTCGCGCCGATCGGATGACCGAGCGCGACCGCACCACCGTTCACGTTGACGCGGTCCCAGTCCCAACCGAGCGCGTC
>JBEGJG010000042.1:0-11783 GCA_041184705.1 Candidatus Eiseniibacteriota bacterium | reverse complement strand
GCACGACGACTCGATCGCCAGCACGCGCGCGCCCGCGCCTCCGACCGGCGCGTGAACGGTCACGCGCCCTCCGGTGCCAACGCCTCGTCGAGCCACGCCATGTACTTGGGCGCGCCGGCCGCGATGCGCACGGCCACGCACTCGGGCGTCTCGTAGGGATGCAGTTCGTGCAGGCGCGAGAGCAGCGCGGTCCAGTCCTGCTTGCGCGTCTTGAGCATCACCACGACCTCGGCCTGCTCCTCGACCGCATCCTTCCAGCGGTAGATGGAGCGCGCCCCGGGCAGCAGTTGGGCGCAGGCGACCAGACGCTCCTCCACGAGCACGCGCGCGACGCGCGAGGCGTCGGCCTCGTGGGCGAAGGTGGTGAACACGACCAGTGCCTCGGTCATGACGGGATCCTCGGGACTCGTGGGAACGGGAACGGCGCGCGAGTGTAGCACCGCGCGGTGCGCGCCCCGCTCAGCGGGTGGCGACGGCGTACGCCAGCCAGGTGTCGTCGCTGTCGAGCTCGGTGCGGCGGTACAGCACCCCGTTGCCGCGCTTGGCGCGGGCGTCCCAGCCCTCGCTCCAGACCTCGAAGTCGCGGAACCCGGCCTCGCGCACGCAGTCGCGCAACTCGGGCACCGTGTACATGCGCCAGTCGTAGGTGAACGCGCGCCGCAGCGTGCGCCCGTCGCGCAACTCGAAGTGGATGTGCGCCACCAGCCGACGATCGAACGCGTTGAACGAGGCATGCTCCCAGATGTAGGTGAACGCGGGCAGCATGACGCCGTCGGGGGCGTTCTCGGCGCGCTTGCGCGTGCGCTCGGTGAGCGGGCGCTCGGCGCGGTTGCCACCGAACAGGTTCATCACCAGCACGCCGCCCTCCTGGAGGCCCGCTCGCGCGGCACGCAGGTAGCGCACGAGGTCGGCACGCTCGTGGAACACCCACCACGAGAAGTTGAGCGCGCACGTCACGTCCACGCGCGGGATGCGTGCCGTGCGCACGTCACCGCGGACGAGCGTGACGCGCTGGGCCGCGGCGCGCACCGAGGGCAGTCGGCGCTTGCGCGCCCACGCGAGCGGCTCGGCGTCGAGGTCCACGCCCCACGCACGGCGGTCGGGACCGCGCTGCGCCCACGCGGTCGCCAGCGCGGCCGTGCCGCAGAAGTCCTCTCGGAACGTCCGCGGCTGCCGACCCGGATGGCGACGGCGCCACACGCGCTCGAGGAAGTCGAGGTCCCAGTCCACCCCCTGCACCGCGACCTCGTAGAGGGCGTGACGGTCGGGACGCGGTCCGCGCGGGGCGGTGGGCTTCGTGGCGCGGCGCGATGTGCGGCGGGCTTGGGTCATCGCGGGGTCCTTGGGTAGGATGCGGAGGAAGGGGACGTCGCTCGATCGGCGCGCCCCGGGTGGGTCGCGCATGTTCACGGCATCCGTGAACGGGCGTCAACCACCACCACCGTCCGGAGACCCGACCCGCATGGCCAGGCGCACGACCCGACGCTGGACCTCGCTCGGCGACGAACGCCTGCTCGACCTCCGTTTCAGCGATCTCGCCGGCCTGTCCGTCGAGGGCAGCCCGCTCGAACCGTTGGTGCAGACCATGTGGGCCGAACTCGACCAGCGCGGGCTCAAGGTGAAGCCCCACGTCTGGGTGAGCACCGAGTGGTTCTCGCCCGACGGCGTGCCCGGCATCGCGGCGCCCTTCTATCTCGTGCACCCGCGCCTGCTGCGGCTCGAGCGCGCCATGATGATCGAGGCCGAAGGGGCGAGTCGCGAGGAGTGCCTCATGATCCTGCGCCACGAGGCCGGCCACGCGGTGCAGCACGCCTGGCGCCTGCAACGCCGCGACGGCTGGCGGCGGACGTTCGGCGATCCCTCGCGCCCCTATCCCACCGTGTACCGCCCCAACCCCGCGAGCCAGCGCTTCGTGCAGCACCTGCGTCAGTACTACGCGCAGGCGCATCCGCACGAGGACTTCGCCGAGACGTTCGCGGTCTGGCTGGCCCCGCGCTCGCAATGGCGGCGGCGCTACGCCGACTGGCCGGCGCTTCGCAAGCTGGAGTTCGTGGACGAGCTCATGCGCGAACTGCGGGGCACCGCCCCCCCGGTGCGC
This sequence comes from Candidatus Eiseniibacteriota bacterium, assembly GCA_041184705.1. Classification (GTDB taxonomy): domain Bacteria; phylum Eisenbacteria; class RBG-16-71-46; order RBG-16-71-46; family RBG-16-71-46; genus JAIOPA01. Next base: position 9,685 of record JBEGJG010000042.1, on the reverse strand, counting down.
ACACGACGTCAGGTCGAACCCCTGTCGAGCAATCGCCAGACGCTGCGCGAGCATTACGCGGCCAAGCAGGCGCATCAGGTGAGCGACCGCCCGAGCATCCCGGACCGCGACCTGCAGCGGCTGTTCGCGGCCGAGCCGGGCCGAAGGGGCGAACCGGCCGCGGCGTTCCTGCGTCGCCATCGCGCCGAGCTGCGACGCATGGTCGCGCGCTTCACGGGTGAATCGCAGTTCACGCTCGAGCACGTGCTCGAGGACGTGATCGGCCGCTGCATGGCGCTCGAGCTGCGCGCCTCGCGCGACGACCGCCGCTTGCGCGTGGACTTCGCCCTGCTCATGACCGTGCGCACCGTGCACTTCCACTACTCGCGTCGCAATTGGGTGGCGTTGTGACGCCCGGGGGTCGCGTGAAGAAGCCGCTGCGCATCCTGGTGCTCATGCACCCGTCGCTCGTGCCGCCCGACTCGCTCAAGGGGCAGGCCCCCGAGGACGTGCATCGCTGGAAGACGGAGTACGGCGTGGTGAGCACGCTGCGGCGGCTCGGCCACGAGGTGCGCCCGCTCGGCGTGCAGGACGAGCTGAACCCGATCCGTGTCGCGGCCGAGGAGTGGGAACCGGACGTCGTGTTCAACCTGCTCGAGGAGTTCTACGGCATCTCCGACTTCGACTCGCACGTCGTGAGCTACCTCGAACTCCTCAAGCTGCGCTACACGGGCTGCAACCCGCGCGGGCTGTTCCTCGCGCGCAGCAAGGTCATCACCAAGAAGATCGCCTCGTACCACCGCGTGCGCGTCCCCGAGTTCTTCGTGGTCAAGCGCGGACGCAAGCCGATGCGTCCGCGCAGCCTGACGTTCCCGTTGTTCGTGAAGAGCGCGACCGAGGAGTCCTCGCTCGGCATCTCGCAGGCGAGCCTCGTGGATTCCGACGAGCGCCTGGCCGAGCGCGTGCGCTTCGTGCACGAGTCGGTGGGCACCGACGCGCTGGTCGAGCAGTACATCGAGGGGCGCGAGCTCTACGTGTCGGCGATCGGCAACGACCGCGTGCGCGTGCTCCCGCCGTGGGAGCTCGACTTCGGCAGCCTCACCGAGAGCGGCGAGGCGATCGCCACCGAGAAGGTGAAGCACGACCTCGAGTACCAGCGCAAGCACCGCATCGACGCTCGCCGCGCCGAGGGCCTCGAGCCCAGCGTCGTGCGCGCGCTCGAGCGCACGACTCGGCGCGTGTACCACATGCTCGAGCTCGACGGTTACGCACGCGTGGACTACCGGCTCACCGCGAAGGGCGAGCTCTACCTGCTCGAGGCGAACCCGAACCCCGAGATCGCCGAGAAGGAGGAGTTCGCCAGCGCGGCGGCGGCCGCGGGGCTGGGCTACCGCCCGCTGCTGCAGCGCATCGTCTCGCTGGGACTCGCCCGCACGGGCCAGCCGGACTGACGACGACCGCGCCCCGGATGCGCACGGGGACGCGACCGTCCGGCCACCGGCGTCCTGCGGGGTCGGCCCCGCCGTGAACCGGAGCGGCGCATCGCGTATCGTGTCGGCGAACACGTCCACCCCTTCGGCGGTCGCATCGCCAACCGCCCCGTTCCTCCCGCACTCGCGTGCCCTCGGCACGCACCGACCCCCGACCTGACGGAGAACCGATGCCGACCCTCGACGAGATCGTCACCGCTGCGAACGTGGACACCGAGAAGCCGAACTGGCGCACCTCCCTCTCCATGCCGCCCCGCATCGACTTCACGCCGGGTCAGACCTGGACGGCGCGCATGACGACCAGCAAGGGCGACGTGGTGATCCGCCTCCTGCCCGACGTCGCGCCCGTGCACGTCACGAGCTTCGCGTTCCTCGCCCGCATCGGGTTCTACGATGGACTCATCTTCCACCGCGTCATCCCCGAGTTCATGGCGCAGGGCGGCTGTCCGCTCGGCAGCGGCACGGGCGGCCCGGGTTACAAGTTCGCCGGCGAGTTCTCGCCCCAGGTGCGCCACGACCGTCCGGGCCTGCTCAGCATGGCCAACGCGGGCCCCGGCACGGACGGCAGCCAGTTCTTCCTCACGTTCGTCCCCACGCCGTGGCTCGACGGCAATCACACCATCTTCGGCGAGGTCGTCGAGGGCATGGACACGCTCGAGAAGCTGGAGGCCTGCGGCTCGTCGTCGGGCCGCACGCGCGAGCGGTTGGTGCTGGAGAAGGTGGTCATCGAGGTCGCCTGACGTCCCGTCGTGATGTCACGGGCCCCCGGCGACCGCCGGGGGCCCGTCGCGTTGTCGGGTCCGCACGACGGGACTACGCTCGCGACTTCCCACCCCGAACCGGAGGACGTATGAAGGCGCTCGCCGCACTCAAGACCCGACTGCTCGAGATCGACGACCTCAACGGCGCCGCTGCGCTCCTCAACTGGGACCAGACCACCTACATGCCGCCGGGCGGCGCGGCGGCGCGTGGCCGCCAGCTCGCGACCCTGTCGCGACTCGCACACGAGCGCTTCATCGAGGCCGAGACCGGGCGACTGCTCGACGCGGCGGCCGCCGAGACCGCATCGCTGCCCGCGGACTCCGACGAGGCGTCGCTCGTGCGTGTCACGCGTCGCGGCTGGGAGCAGTCGGTGCGCATCCCGGTCGCGCTCGTCTCCGAGATCCAGGAGCACGCCTCGGCGAGCTATCAGGCGTGGACCGTGGCGCGACCCGCGAACGACTTCGCCACCATGCGCCCGCTGCTGGAGCGCACGCTCGAGCTCTCGCGACGGACCTCGGACTGCTTCCCCGGCGCCGCACACCCGGCCGACCCGCTCATCGACCTGTCGGATTACGGCATGCGCGCCGAGAGCGTGCGTGCGCTGTTCGCGCGTCTGCGCGCGCGTCTCGTGCCGCTCGTGCGCGCCATCACCGCGCGCCCCGTCACCGACGACTCCTGCCTGCGCCGTCACGCCCCCGAGGCCGACCAGCTCGCGTTCGGGCTCGAGGTGATCCGGCGCTTCGGCTTCGACTTCGAGCGCGGCCGGCAGGACAAGACGCACCATCCGTTCATGACCAAGTTCTCGCTCGGCGACGTGCGCATCACGACCCGCGTGCGCGAGGACGACCTCACCGACGCGCTGTTCTCCACGCTGCACGAGTGCGGCCACGCGCTGTACGAGATGGGCATCGACCCGTCCTACGAGGGCACGCCGCTCGCCACGGGCACGTCCTCGGGCGTGCACGAGAGCCAATCCCGACTGTGGGAGAACCTCGTGGGCCGCAGTCGCGGCTTCTGGGAGCACTTCCTGCCGCTCCTGCGGGAACGCTTCCCGGGCGCGCTCGACGGCGTGTCGCTCGACACCTTTCACGCCGCGATCAACAAGGTCCAGCGCTCGCTCATCCGCGTGGACGCCGACGAGGTGACGTACAACCTGCACGTCATGCTGCGCTTCGACCTCGAACTCGAGATGCTCGAGGGCCGACTCGCGGTGAAGGACCTCGCACGCACCTGGCGCGATCGGTTCGAGGCCGACCTCGGCATCCCGGTGCCCGACGACACGCACGGCGTGCTGCAGGACGTGCACTGGTACGCGGGCCGCATCGGCGGCGTGTTCCAGGGCTACACGCTCGGCAACGTCCTGTCGGCCCAGTTCATGGACGCGGCCGTGCGTGCACGGCCGGGCATCCCCGACGAGATCCGCAACGGCACGTTCGCCCCGCTGCACGCATGGTTGCGCGAGAACGTCTATCGCCACGGCGCGAAGTTCACCGCGGCCGAGATCGTGCCGCGTGCGACGGGACACGAACTTCGTCTGGAACCGTACCTCGACTACCTGTGGGCGAAGTACCAGCCCCTGTACGGGCTGCGTCCCGAGGAGCGCGGCGCGACCGACTGAGCTTCGGCGTCAGTCCTCGCGGTGGACGGTGTCGGGCGAGAACGCGGGCAGACAGATCGCCACGTACTCCGCCCCCTCGGGCGAGGGCGTGGAGTAGCGCACGCGCTCCCCGGCGGCCACCAGCACCGCCTCGCCGGCGCGCACCTCCATGACGCCCCCGTCATGCTCGACGCGGAGCAACCCCGCGAGCACCACCGTGCACTCGTCGAACTCGGGCCGCTGTGCGGGCTCGACCCAGCCCTCGGGGCTGCGCATACGGGCGACGCTCATGCCCGTCGTGCCGGTGTTCACACGCCCCACGTACTCGTCAATGAGCTTGGGCTTGTTGCCGGCGGGCGCGATACGGGTGGGTGCGGTGATGTGACGCGGCATGGACGCTCCGGGATCGTGGGGGGAACGACGAGTCGGGAGACTCCGATCAGCGCGTGCTGCGCTCGAGATCGGCGCTCGCGAGCATCTCGCCGAGCAGGGCGAGCAGCTTCTCACGCGGGAACGGCTTCGCGAGCAGAGGACCCGGAGGGGCCACCTCGCGCAACGATTCTCCGTGACCGCTCAGGAACAGGATGGGCATGTCCGGCCGCTGTCGCTTCAGCTGCCGACCCAACTCGAGCCCGCTCATGTGCGGTAGCACGACGTCGGTGATGACCGCATCGAAGGGTGTCGCATCGTGCTGCAAGCGTTCGAGGGCCTGTTCGGCCGACGTCGCTCGCTCGACCACGTAGCCGACCGGCTCCAGACAGGCGACGAGGAAGTCGAGCACCAGCGGCTCGTCCTCGACCACCAGCACACGCCCCGCCCCCGCGGCGACCTCGACCGTCTCGGTGGTCGTGGGAACACGGGTGGCCACCGCCGCGACCTCGGGCAGGAAGATGGCGAAACTCGTACCCTCCCCCGCGGCGCTCTTGACGCGGATCGCCCCCTGCGCGGCCTGCACGAGCGACAGCACCGTGGAGAGCCCGAGGCCCGTCCCGCGGCCCTCGTCCTTGGTGGTGAAGAACGGCTCGAAGATGTGTTCGCGCGTCATGGCGTCCATGCCGATCCCGGTGTCGGTCACCGTGATGCGGACACAGGAGGCGGCCGGAACGCCGGGATCGGCGGCCGCACGTCGCGCGTCGGGACCCAACCGAGCGGTCTCGATGCTGAGTCGGCCACCGAACGGCATGGCATCGCGCCCATTCACGATGAGGTTGAGCAGGATCTGTTCGAACTGCGTCTCGTCCATGCGCACATGGGCGGAACCCGCCGCGGGACGGTAGTCGAGCATGAGCCCGTCCCCGAGGAGTCGGCGGAACAGTGGCATGAGGTGCGAGAGCGTGGCGTCCACCTCGAGCTCGGCCTCGACGCGAGGACGACGACGGCTGAAGTCGAGGAGTCGCTGGGTGAGGGCGGTGGCTCGGCGCGCGGCATGGAGGATCTGGTCGGCTTCCGCGGCCGCCAGGGGATCGGCGGTGACGCGCGAGCGCAGCAGCTCGGAGAAGCCCTGGATGGCGGTGAGCATGTTGTTGAAGTCGTGCGCGATGCTCCCGGTGAGGCGGCCCATGACCTCCATCTTCTGCGCCTGCTGCAGCTGGTGCTCGAGTTCGGTCTCGCGGGTGAGATCGCCGCACAGGATGGCGGCCTCGGCGATCGCGCCCGAAGGGTCGAGCACGGGCGAGACACGCGTACGCGTGCGGATGGGACGGCGTCCGGGAGCCGAGAGGCTGACCGTGCGCAGGTCGGTGAATCCCTCACGGAAGACGCGTTCGAGACGGGCCCGCTGCTCGTCGCGCTCGTCCTCGGGCACGAGTTCGAGGAACGATCTCCCGCGCGCCTGAGCGCCGGTCCAACCGAACATGCGTTCGGCCGAGGCGTTCCAGTCGCGGATGCGGAACTGCGGGTCCACGGTGACGATCGCCTCGGCCGACGACGACACGACCGCCGCCAGCTGCTCGGCCGTCTGACGACGCTCGACGAGGTCGGTGATGTCGGCGTGCGTGACGATGAGGCGGGGCTTGCCCCCTACGTTCACCCGCTCCCAGCGGGTGGCGTGCCAGCCACGCGTACCGTCCTCCCACTGGAACTGGACGGTGGCGACGAATCTGGGCGCCCCGGCCTGGAACTCACGAAGCGCACCCTCCAGCAACTCGCGCGACGAGGGCACCATGTGACGCTGCAGCGTCTCGAGCGACGGCCGCGTCCGGTCGGCCGGCATGCGACACAACACGAACAACTCGTCCGACCACGTCATGCCGCTGCCGTCGAGCTCGCACTCCCAACTGCCCGTTCGACCCGACCGTTCGGCCTCGCGCGTGCGCGAGACCTGATGCTCGAGTTCGACCGCCAGCTGGACCTGACGACCCCGATTGCGACGGTCCGCCTCGAACAGGTTGGCGAGGGCGACGCCCACCAGGGAGACGAGCACCAGATTGCCCTGCAGCACCAGCATGCGGGGCACGAAACCGGCACCGTTGGCGAGATCGTCGGGGTGGATGCGGATGCCGATGAACGTGGTAACGGCGAGAAGCGCGATGACACGGGCCGCCGAACCGAACCCGAGCCGGGTCGCGGCCCATAGCACCGGGATGCTCCCGAGCAGCAACCGCGGCATGACGAGCCCACCCCACTCGGTCCCTGCGATGACGTGGCTCAGCCCGATGGCCGTGGCGAACGCGAGCAACGCCGCCTCCTCGACGACCGCCATGCGCCCCGCCGAGGGCAGACGCTCGGTCCAGCCGAGCCGCGTGAAGGCGAACGGCAGCAGCGTCACGAGCACCGCGGCGTCGCTCAACCACCACAACGCCCACACCTCGGCGCTGAGCACGAAGCCGGGATCGGTGAGACCGTCCACCGCGACACGAAGCGTGGCGCCGACCGCCGAGGGCAGCAGGCTGACCATGGCCATCCAGAGCGCGAGCCCCGGACCGCTGCGCAGCGATCGACGGAAGCCGGGGCGCTGCAGCATCCACCATGCGAGCAGGCACTCGGCGGTCACACCGAGCGCGATCCCGAACGCGTGGCTGGGGGGACGCCCCGAGAGCAGCCACTCGGTGAGCATCTCGACCGCGAGCACGATGGGCCACACGCCCCAACCCATGCGCAACAGGAACGCCACCGCGACGGCGACCGGAGTACAGTAGATGCACGGAGCCCCGCCCTGCTCGAGCCACGCCATGAACACGCCGGATCCGACCGCCATCACCGTCCACCATGCGAGTTCTCGCATGCGAGCGGCGGGAGGAAGGTCACTCAACGTGGAGCGGGCATCGAGCGTGAGAGCGTCCACGACGGGATGACCTGTCGGGGGATGATGGCTCACAGCTCGGGTTCCTAGGATGAACGGCACCTTCGACGGCCCTGATGGGGCCCGTCATACCCGTGCAGTATGAGGTGTCGCCGCATTCGCAAGCAACCGTTTCACTGCGACTTGGGGCCGTAACGGGGTATCCGATGGTCCCAGAGCGCGAGATGGACTCCAGACCCGGGTCGCACGACCGAGACTGATGGGGACCGTATGAGTAGGTGCGGGCAAGAATTGCCGCATCCCTGCCGCAGAACCCACCTCGCGCCCCCCACGCGACAGCGCCCGACTTGGGCACAAGGCCACCATGCGCAAGCCTCACATGCCCCCGCGCGACGTCGCCCGCGACTTCAAGGTCAGCGAGGCGTTCTTCTCAACGACCGACCCGCGCGGCATCATCCTGGCCGGCAATCGCGTGTTCACACGGATCAGCGGCTACACCGAACCCGAGTTGATCGGGAAGCCGCACAACATCATCCGTCACCCCGACGTGCCGCGCGCCGTGTTCAAGCTCCTGTGGGACACGCTCGCCGCCGGTCAGCCGATCTGCGCCTACGTGAAGAACATGGCGAAGGACGGCGCGTACTACTGGGTGCTCGCGCTCGTCGCCCCCATGCCGGGCGGTTACCTCTCGATCCGCTTCAAGCCTTCGAGTGCACTCCTGCCGCTGGTGGAGTCCGTGTACCGCGAGATGCGGGCCATCGAGAGCGCGGCCGAGAAGGACGGGCAGAGCGGCGACGAGGCGATGGCCGCCTCGACCCGCTACCTGCTCGAGGCGCTCGCCTCGAAGGGGTTCGCCGACTACGGCGCGTTCATGCGCAGCGCGCTGCTGCGCGAGGAGCTGGTGAGTCGCGACAACGAGATCGAGCGTCAGGGTCTGCGGTTGTTCGAGGACCTGCCGCGGCCGGGGAACGACCCGCTCGCCAACGCCCTGCATCGCCATTGCGCGAGCGGTCGCGACATGTACGCCACGCTGCGCTCCCACTTCGCGAACCTCGACGAACTCTGGCGGCTCGACCAGCAGTTGCGTGACGCGTCGAACCAGATCCTGGAGCAGGCGGCCGACGTGGGCACCGTCGCGTTCAACGTGGCGTTCCGCGCGAGCAAGCTGGGGCACGAGGGTCAGAGCGTGGCGGTGATCGCCAGCTACCTCAACCAGAGCGCGGTGCAGATCAGCGGGCTCGTGAAGGACATCACCCGACGCATCGGTGTGGTCTCGGAGCGGCTGTCGCGCGTCGTGTTCGACCTCGCCTGGCTGCGCCTGCAGTACGAGATGGCCGTCATCTACCAGCACGAGATCGCGAGCGAGCGCGGCCCCGACGGGCGCGGGCTCGACGCCGATCAGCTGAACACGCGCTGGGGCATGCTCGGCGATCTGCGCAACGCGTTCGACGCCACGGGCCAGCGGGCGCTGGGCGAGCTCCACGAGCTCGCGCGTGAGGGCGCCGGCATCACGGACCACTCCGACAACCTCGACCGCATCGTCATGGCACTCAAGGTCGCGCGCGTGAGCGGTCTGGTGGAGTCGAGCCGACTGGGGAGCGACGCGTTCCGCACCATCTTCGCGCAGGTGGACACGCAGATCGATCGCACCATGAAGGAGCTCAAGCGCCTCAACGGCATCTCGGGGCGCCTGCAGCAGCTCTCGGGTCAGGCCCCGACGATCGGCACCGACATCCAGCGCGCCGGTGCGGACCTGGAGCAGGTGCTCTCCGAGTACGTGCATCTGGCGTCCCTGCCGCCGATCGAGGAGCACTCGTCGCACGGACACTGGGGGGCGACGCAGAACCACGCCGCCTGACGAGCGATCCACGGAATACGACGACGCCCGGTGCTCTCTCCTTCACCGGGCGTCGTCTTGCTTCCTATCCGTGAGCGGCTTCAGGCCAGGACCGTGGGATCCTCGTCGGTCCGGTCGATCTCGGTCACCCACATCACCTTCGCGATGGTGTTGGTGAGACGGCGGTCGATCGCGATGGTGCGCTCCGCGGCGGCCCACGCGAGCGCGGCCTCCTCGCGGATGGCCTCGAGCGTCGTGGCGACCGAGGCGCGCTCCGCGGCGTGCATCGCCTCCTCGGCGGCCGTCAGCGCCTCCATACCCAGCTCCATGCCCACACCCTCACGGTTCGCCCACTCGAACGCGACCGTGGCGGCGCGCATCGCGCGCTCGGCGGCGCGGCGAGCGCCCGAGACGCTCAGCGTCCAACCCGTCTTCGGGTCCGACATCAGGCTCAGGGTGGTGGGGGTCATGGCGCTTTCCTCGTTCGTGCTGCGGGGTCGGTTCGCTGCGTTCCAGCGGGTCTCTCACCTCCCGCCTCGCACGGAGAGGTGCAGGCAGGGCCGGTTCTCGTACATCCTTCCTCCGATCGCAGCACGTTCGCAGGAGAGGGCCCTTCAAGTATGGCATGCCGCGAACCCGCGAATCCCGCCTTTTCCAGCACAAGACTATGCCGCACAGCATGTTACAGAATCGCAAGGCGTGAGCCCGGATCGCCTCTCCCGGAGGACCGGGCAGTCCTGCGAGCCGGGAATCGGGAGTCATCGGGCCCGGACCGGGAG
>JBEGJG010000041.1:0-20684 GCA_041184705.1 Candidatus Eiseniibacteriota bacterium | reverse complement strand
CGACCGCGTCTTCCGGCTCTGCTCGCGCATCCTCCGGCACGACGACGATGCCGCCGAGGCGGTGCAGGACGCGTTCCTGTCGGCGTTCCGCGGGCTGCCCCGGTTCAAGAGCGAGTCCACGTTCTCGACCTGGCTCTATCGCATCGCCACCAACGCCAGCCTCATGAAGCTGCGCCGCCGCCGCGAGGGACACGTCTCGCTGGTGGTCCACGCAGCCGCTCGACGAGGTGCTCGACTCGGAGTTGCGCGAGGTGCTGGGGCGCGAGATCGAGTCGCTGCCCGCCAACGAGCGCGAGGTGTTCGTGCTCCGGGACGTCATGGGGGAGTCGAATAGCGACGTGGCGAACGAACTGGGTCTCTCGGTGGCGGCCGTGAAGTCGCGCCTGCATCGCGCACGTCTGCACCTGCGCGATCGTCTCAACCGGCACTTCCGCGACCGACCCGTCCCGCCGCGCCGGTCCTGAGTCGTCAGCCGCGCGCCATCCAGACCACGAGCGCAAGCGCCAGCACGACGCGGTAGGCCGCGAACACCCCGAACCCGGTGCGTCGCAGCAGCCCCAGCATGAGTCGGATCGCGAGGAAGCCCGAGACCGCTGAACCGAGCAGACCGACCGCGAGCGTCAGCGGTGGCACGCTGGTGAACAACCCGTCGGAGTCGAACACGCCCTTGTACACGACCGCCGCGAGCGTGATGGGCATGGAGAGCATGAACGAGAACCGCGCCGTGGCCAGACGCGACAGCCCGCACGCACGGCCCGCGGTCATCGTGATGCCCGAACGCGAGACGCCCGGGATGAGCGCCAGACACTGCGCGAACCCCACGGCGAGTGCGGTCGGCCAACCCGGAGCCGTCACCGCCCCCTCGGGCCGGGCGGAGAGGTGCGTGAGCGACTCGCGCGCGCGCGCGGTGCGATCGACCCACCACAGCAGGATCCCGAACACCGCGAGCATGCCGGCCTGCAGCGGGACCGAGCGCAGGCTCTCGGACCACTCGTCGAGCAGCTTGCCGGCGATGAGCGCGGGCACCGTGGCCGCGGCGAGCATGGCGAACAGCCGCCGCGCCTCGCGGCGCTCGGGCCCCGGCGGCGCGACGAGTCCGCGCGCGAGCGCCAGCCAGTCCCCGAGGAACGCCGCCACGAGCGCGGCCAACGTGCCGGCATGCATCGCCACGTCGTACGCCACGCCCGCGTACGGCCAGCCGAGCAGCGTGGGCACGAGGTACAGGTGGGCGCTGCTCGAGATGGGCAGCAGTTCGCTCAGGCCCTGGACGATACCGAGCACGAGGGCCTGCATTGGCGTGAGGACGGGTTCCGCGGTCATGATGGCGAGCATGGAGGCGCACGGTAGCACGCAGCCGGAGTCGTACGGAACCCCGGGGGATCGGTGAGCGGCTCGGACACGGACACGACGACGAGGTCGAGCGGGGTGGCGGGTCGCGTGGGCTCGGTGAGCGCGGCGACGTTCCTGTCGCGTGTGCTCGGGCTCGTGCGCGACCAGGTGTTCGCCGCGCTCTTCGGCGCGGGCACCGCGGCCGATGCGTTCAACATGGCGTTCCGCGTGCCCAATCTGGTGCGCGACCTGTTCGCCGAGGGTGCGATGAGCGCGTCGTTCGTGCCCACCTTCACCGAGTGGCGCGAGAAGCACGGCGAAGAGGCGGCGTGGGCGATGGCGCGCCAGCTCATGTCCACGCTGCTCGCGGTGCTGCTCGCCCTGTGCGCGCTCGGCTGGCTGTTCGCGCCGCAGCTCGTGGGGCTGCTCGCCGGCGGCTTCGCGGCCGTGCCCGGCAAGCTGGAGCTGACCGTGGACCTGACCCGGCTCATGCTGCTGTTCCTGCCCGCGGTCGCACTCGCCGCCGCCGCCATGGGCATGCTCAACGCGCGCGGCGTCTTCTTCCTGCCCGCACTCGCCCCGGCGCTGCTCAACGTGGGCATGGTGGTGTTCGGGCTCGCGCTCATCCCGGTCTGCCGCAGCCTCGGTTGGCCGATCATCACCGCCATGGCGCTCGGTGTGGTCGCGGGCGGTGTGCTGCAGTTCGCGGTGCAGCTGCCGGCACTCGCGCGTCTGGGCTTCCGGTTCCGCATCGAGTGGCCCACGTGGCACCCGGGCGTGCGTCGCGTCGCGTTCCTCATGCTGCCCGCCACGGTCGGGCTCGCCGCCACGCAGCTCAACGTGTTCGTGAGCCAGGCGATCGCCTCGACGTTCCGCGAGGGCAGCGTGTCGTGGCTGCAGTACGCGTTCCGTCTCATGCAGCTGCCCATCGGACTGTTCGGCGTCGCGGTGGCCACCGTGAGCCTGCCGGCGCTGTCGCGTGCGGCGGTGCGCGAGGACATGCCCGGGGTGAGGGGCACGCTCTCGGAGTCGGTGCGGCTCGTGTTCCTGCTCACCGTCCCGTCGGCCGCGCTGCTCGCGGTGCTCGCCGACCCGCTCGTGGCGCTGCTGTTCCAGCACGGTCGCTTCCATGGCGGCGACACCGCGAGCACCGCCGACGCGCTCGTCATGTACTGCCTCGGGTTGCCCGCGTTCGCGGCGGTGGGCGTGTTCACGCGGGCGTTCTACGCGCTCGGCGACACGCGCACGCCGGTGCGCTCGACGTTCGTCGCGGTGGCCGTGAACCTCGCGCTCAACCTCGCGTTCGTGGGCCCCCTCGTGGGCCTGGGGCTGGGGCACACGGGGCTCGCGCTGGCGACCTCGGTCACGAGCATGGTCAACCTCGCGCAGCTCGCGTGGCGTCTGCGCGGGCGCATCGGCGGGATCGAGGGGGCACGCATGCTGCGTTCGCTCGCGCGCATCACGCTGGCCAGTGTGGCGGCGGCGGCCGGTCTGGCGTTCGTGCTGCCCGCCACGGGCGACGTCACCGCCGCCTCGGTGCCGGTGCGCGCCGCGGTGGTCGCGGGCGGAGGGCTCGCCGGACTCGCGATCATCGCCGCGCTGTTGCGCGTGCTGCGCGTCGAGGAGCTGACCCTGGTGGGCGACGTGGTGCGGTCGGTGCGGGGTCGCCTCACGAGGCGCGGGTGAGCACGCTGCGTCCGGTGACGCGGGCGTGGTGCACGTTCGCGGCGCGCATGGCGCGGCACGACGAGGCCGCAGCGACCGCCGCGCTCGTCGCGGCGAGAGCGGCGGGAGGGCGCCGGCGCGCGGCCGAGGAGTGCGCGCTCATGCTCATGCTGTACGCCGGTTATCCCGGCGCGCTCGAGGGCCTGCGCGTGCTCCACGCGGCGTGGCCCGGCCGCGCACGTCGCACGCGCGAGGGCACCCCGAAGCGTTGGCGAGCGCGCGGCGCGGAGTTGTGCGCGCGCGTGTACGGCGACGCGTACGCACGATTGCTGCCCGCGGTGCGAGCGCTGCATCCCGACCTCGCGGTCTGGATGGTCGAGCACGGTTACGGTCGGGTGCTCGCGCGCCCCGGCATGTCGGTCGCCGATCGCGAGCTCGTCACGGTCGCGGCACTGGCCGCGCTGGGGTGGGAGCGCCAGCTCGTGAGCCACGTCCTCGGGGCCGTCCGGGTGGGGGCCGCGACCCTCGCGGTCGAGGAGGCGCTCGCGATCGGGGCGGCCGCCGGGGACGCCCGGGCCCGCGCGATCGCGCGCCGCACGAAGGCCCGCGCCCGTCGCGCCGCCGCGGCCCGCTAGGGGCCGCCGCACGCACCTGCGGGCCCCCGTCCGCATCCGAAGGGCGGTGCGTTGACCCCCTCCGGACCCCCCTCTAGGATGCCCATCCGCATGTCCAAGCCCTGTCGCGAGTCCTCTCGTCCCCCCGGTGCCGACCGATGTCGCTGACCCGTCGCGCCCTTGCGGTGCGGGCGCGGGTCGCGGCTCGAGCCGGCGTGGCCGGTCTGGGTGACCCGCTCACGCTCGACCTGCTCGCCGGCGGTCCCATCGCACGCGAGCGCGTCGCGGTAAGGTGGGGCGACACGGCCGCGCTGCGCGCCCTCGCCGAGGGCAAGCGCGCCCCGCTCGAGCCCGCGTTGGCCGAGGCCATGCGGGCGTGGCATCGCCGGCTGGGAGCGTCCGAGGCCTCGCTCGCGAACCTCGATCGCCTGGCGCGTGGCGAGGCGGTCGCCGCGGTCGCCGGCCAGCAGCCGGCCCCGCTGGGAGGTCCGCTCTACTCGCTCCACAAGACCGCGGGCGCGGTGGGGTTGGCCGCCGACGTGACGCGCCGCACCGGGGTGCCGTGCGTGCCGCTGTTCTGGATGCACGGCGAGGACTCCGACTTCGCCGAGATCCGCGGCGTCACCGTGGCCGACGCCGAACTGCAGTTGCACGACCACGTGCTGGCCGACGACGCGCACCGCGACGGTGGACTGGTGGGCGACATCCCGCTCGCCGCGCTGCGCGCCACCGGCGACGCGGCGCTCGCGCACTGGGCGGGACTGCCCGCGTCCGCCGAGGTCGAGGACCTGTGGCGGCGTTCGCTCGCGGTCGCCCATGACCTCGGCGAGGCCGTGAGCGCGCTGTGGCTCGCGCTCTTCGCCGAGCAGGGCCTGGTGGTGGTGGACCCGCGACTGCCCGCGTTCCGCGCCGCGGCGCGTCCCATCGTGGACCGCTACCTCGCACGCGCCGACGAACTTCACGCCGCGGCGCGCGCCGCCGGAGCGCGCCTCGAGGCGATCGCCGGCCGACGTGCGCTCACCGACGCCTCGCTCGAGTCGTTCGTGTTCCGCATCAAGGGCGGGGCGCGCCTCAAGGTGGCCGCAGCCGAGGCCCGCGCGGCCGGCTCGTCCATGACGCTCTCGCCCAGTGTGGCGCTGCGCCCCGCGGTGCAGGACGGCGTGTTCCCCACGGTGGCCATGGCGTGCGGCCCGGGTGAGATCGCCTACCTGCTCCAGTTGCGCGAGGTGTTCGAGGGCGTGGGGGTGCGGCCCGCCGCGCCCGCGGTGCGCTTCGGTGCCACGTGGTTGCCATCCGCCGCGGTGGAACTCGCCGAGGCCGCCGGGGGTGAGGCGTGGGACCTCGTCACGCACACCGACGCGCTCGTCGCGCGGGTCGCCGAGACGCGCGTGCCCGCCGCGCTCCACGACGCGCTCGCCTCCGCTCGTCTCGCCGTGGACCAGTCGCTCGCGCGTCTCGCCGACGAGTCGCGCGCACTCGATGCGAGCCTGCCGCAGATGATCGAATCGGCGCGCGCCAAGATGGACTTCCAGGTCTCGCGGCTGGCCGAGGGCGTGCTGGGCAAGGCGCGTGGTCGCCTCGACCGCGAGCGCCCGCTGTGGCGTCGCCTGCGTTATGTGCTGCATCCGGGCGACAAGCTTCAGGAACGCCGCCTCGCCTCGCTCGAGCCCGTCGCGCGTCTCGGCGTCGGCATGGTCGCGGGGTTGTGCGACCTCGCCACCGAGCACGCCGCCCGCACCGCCGACGGGGTGCACGAGCACCTCCTCCTGGAGTGGTGACCATGGCCCTCGACGCCCTCTTCCTCGGTGCGCATCCCGACGACGTGGAACTCGTCTCGGGGGGGCTCGTGGCGCGCCTGTCGTCGCAGGGGCATCGCGTCGGCATCGCCGACCTCACGCGGGGTGAGCTCGGCACGCGCGGCGACGTGGCCGTGCGCGCACGCGAGGCCGAAGCCGCGGCGCGCGAGCTGGGCGCGGCGGTGCGCGTCAACCTGGGACTGCCCGACGGCGGGATCGACCGTCGCGACCCCGCGCAACTGCGGGCCGTGGTGGAGTGCCTGCGTACGCATCGGCCGGGGCTGGTGGTCGCCCCCGACCGGCACGACGAGCACCCCGACCACGTCGAGGCCTCGCACCTCGTCGCGCGCGCCTGCTACCTCGCGGGGCTCGCGCGCTACGAGGCGGCCGGGGAGCGGTTCCGCCCGGCGCGGCTGATGTTCGCGCTCTACCGTTCGGCCACCCCGCCGCACGTCGTGGTGGACGTGAGCGACGTGTGGGAGCGCCGCATGTCCGCGCTGCGCGCGCACGCGAGCCAGCTCGACCCGGCCGCGGGCCCGCCCACGTACCTCACCGCGTCGGGGTTCCTCGACGGGGTCGAGGCGCGCGCCCGCGCGTGGGGCGCGCTCATGGGCGTGCGGCACGCGGAAGGCTATCGCGTGCGCGGACCGCTCGCGGTGCACGATGCGCGCGCGCTGCTCGCGCCCGATCACGGAGGTGGCCATGCCTGAGACCCGTCCGCGTCGTCGCAAGTCCACGCGTGCCGCCACGCCCGCTCGTCGTGCGCGCCGCAAGCTGCGCATCGGCATCAGCTGCTACGCGCACTTCGGTGGCAGCGGCGTGGTCGCCTCGGAGCTCGGTCGCGAACTGGCGCGCCGCGGTCACGAGGTGCACCTCATCGCGAGCCGCCTGCCGTTCCGTCTTCGCAGCTTCGAGCCGAACATCTACTTCCACGAGGCGGTGCCCGCGCACTACCCCGTGTTCGAGGACGCGCCCAGCAACCTCGCGCTCGCCACCAAGATGGTCGAGGTCGCCGAGAACTACTCGCTCGACGTGCTGCACGTGCACTACGCCATGCCGTTCGCGACCAGCGCGTACCTCGCCAAGCAGGTCATGATGCCGCGCCAGATCGGCGTGGTCACCACCCTGCACGGCACGGACATCACGGTGGTGGGGGCGGAGCCGGCGTTCTTCCGCGTCACCCAGTTCTCGATCCAGTCGAGCGACCGCATCACCGCCGTCTCGCGCTTCCTCAAGGAGCGGGCCGAGGCCACGTTCGGGATCACCCGGCCCATCGAGGTCATCTACAACTTCGTGGACCCCAAGGTGTTCGCCCCCCGGAAGGACCACCGCATCCTGGGCGGGCCCGGCACCAAGGTCCTTATGCATGCGTCCAACTTCCGCTCCGTCAAGAACATACCGGTCGTCATACAAGTGTTCTCCGAAGTCCGGAAGCGCATGCAGGCCAAGCTGGTCATGGTCGGGGACGGCCCCGAGAAGGCCGGTGCCGAGCAGCTGGCGCGCGAGCTGGGGGTCCACCGGGACGTGCTCTTCCTCGGGAATCAGGACCTCATGGAGGAGATGCTCCCGCTGGCCGATGTCTTCCTATTGCCGAGCAGCTCCGAGAGCTTCGGGCTCGTGGCGCTGGAGGCCATGTGCGCGGAGGTCCCGGTCGTGTGCTCGAACGCGGGCGGACTGCCGGAGGTGGTGGAGCACGGGTTCACCGGGTTCCTCCACGACCCGCAGCACGTGGCCGGTCAGACCGCCTCGGTCCTCAAGCTGCTCCAGAACGACTCGCTGCGTCGCACCATGGGTCGGCGTGGGCGTCGGGTCGCCATGGAGCGGTTCGGCGCCGACGAGCAGATCGAGCGTTACGTGAAGGTGTACGAGTCCCTGCGCTAGGGGCGGCGTCGTCGCCGCCTCCGCGGCGCGCAACCGGCCCGTGAGGGCCCGCGAGAGGCACATGCTGGGCAGGACGCGACGCATCGCCGTGATGGCCGAAGGATGCTTCACGCAGATGGACGCCAAGACCGCGCTGGGGGTGATCCGCTACCGCCCCGACGAGGTGGTGGCGGTCATCGACTCCGTGCGGGCCGGTCGCACCGCGGCCGACTGCGTGGGTGTGGGCGGCAGCATCCCGGTGGTGGCGAGCCTCGAGGACGCGGCCCGGCACGCGCCCGACACGCTGCTCGTCGGCATCGCGCCGCAGGGCGGGCACCTGCCCGAGTCGTGGCGCCACATCGTGCGGGCCGCGCTCACGCGCGGTTGGGACGTGGTCTCGGGCCTGCACGTGTTCCTGAGCGACGACCCCGAGTTGGCCGCGCTCGCGACCGCGCACGGCTGCGCGATCCACGACGTGCGCCGCCCGCCCGTCGGCCGTCCCATCGCGGCGCGTCGGGTGCTGGCGAGCGATGCGTTGGTGGTGCTCACGGTCGGCACCGACTGCAACGTGGGCAAGATGACGACCGCGCTCGAACTGCACGCCGAACTGCGGTCGCGCGGGGTGCGCGCGGCGTTCGTGGCCACGGGCCAGACCGGCATCCTCGTGGCCGACCAGGGCGCCGCGGTGGACGCGGTGACCGCGGACTTCGTGGCGGGCGTGGTCGAGCGCATGGTGCTCGACGCCGCGCGCGACGCGGACGTGGTGCTGGTGGAGGGGCAGGGGGCGATCCATCACCCGGCCTACTCGGGGGTGACGCTCGGGCTCATGCACGGCGCCTGCCCCGAGGCGCTCATCCTGTGCCATCAGGCGGGCCGCACGCACATGAAGCTGGGCGACGCCGCGCCCGCGCCGCGACTGCGGCCGCTCGGGCAGATCGTGCGCGACAACGAGCGCGCCGCGGGTTGGGTGCGACCGGCCTCGGTGCTCGCGCTCTCGCTCAACACCATGCTGCTCGACGAGGCCGAGGCGCGGCGCGCGATCGACAGCGCGCAGCAGTTCACCGGCCTGCCCACCGTGGACCCGGTCCGGTTCGGGGCGGAGTCGGTGGCGACCGAGATCCTGCGCCGCCTCGACGAGCGCAAGCGCGGCGGCCCCGCCGAGGGTTAGACTCGCGCGGCCGTTCCCCCTTCCCCCGGAGGACCCGGATGCGTCTCCAGCACCGACCACTCGAGCTGCACACGATCTTCGAGTTCCGCATCGCGCACGGCGCGAAGCGCGCCCACGTCAACACGCTCGTGACGATCGAGCACGACGGCGTGACCGGAGTGGGCGAGGCCGCACCCTCGCACTACTACGGCGAGACGACCGAGCTGGTGCAGGCCGCGCTCGACGCGTGGGCCCCGCACCTGGGTGACGACCCGTTCGCGCTCGACGCCAGGCAACACCGCGGCGCGTGCCGGGATCGAGACGGCGCTGCACGACTGGATCGGCAAGCGTCTGGGGCAGCCGGTGTGGCGCCTGTTCGGGCTCGACCCCTCGCGCACGCCGCTGTCGTGCGTCACGCTCGGCATGGCCGACCCGGCCGAGATGGAACGCAAGCTCGAGACCGTGCGCGACTTCCCCATGATCAAGGTGAAGCTCGGCGGGCCCGGCGACGTCGAGAACCTGCGTCGCATCCGCGCGAACTACAAGGGCAAGCTGCAGGTGGACGCCAACACGGCGTGGAACGCCGCCGACGCCGTGCGCGTGCTGCGCCTCATCGAGCCGCTCGGCATCGAGCTGGTGGAGCAGCCCGTGCCGCGCGGCGACCTCGACGGTCTGCGCTGGGTGCGCGAGCGCAGCCCCATCCCCGTGTTCGCGGACGAGAGCGCGCACTCGCTGCACGACGTCGGTCTGCTCGCGGGTCGCGTGGACGGTATCAACCTGAAGCTCATGAAGACCGGCGGGCTGCGCGAGATGCGCCGCATGATCGAGGCGGCCCGCGCGCACGGCATGAAGGTCATGCTGGGCTCCATGGTGGAGTCGAGCCTCGCGTTGTCGGCGGCCGCGCAGTTGGCGCCGCTCGTGGACTACCTCGACCTCGACGGCCACTGGTTGCTCAAGGACGACCCGTTCGACGGCGCGCCGGGCGAGCGTGGGCTCATCCGCTTGAACGACCGTCCGGGTCTGGGCGTCGTCCCCTCGGGGGCCGCGACGCGATGAGTCCACGGCTGCGCGCCTACGTCGCGGCCACCGTCCTCGTGGCGGTGGGCGCGTTGGCGTGGGTGTGGCCGGGGCCCGTGGCCGGGCTGTGGGGCCACTACCTCGCGTGGGCGGCGCTCTGCCTCGTCTCGGAGACCATGTGGGTGCGGTCGCTGGCCGGCACCTCCACGTGGAGCCTCGCGGCGACCACCGGGCTCGCGAGCGTCGTGCTGTGGGGCACCGGTCCCGGCATGTGGGTGTCGGCGCTCTCCACGCTCGTGGGTGACCTCGTCGTGCAGCGCAAGCCGTGGGTGAGGGCGACGTTCAACACCAGCCAGATCGCGCTCGCCACCGGGCTCGGTGCGGTGCTGTTCGAGTGGCTCGGTGGCCACGTCGCGTTCGGCGTGGACCGCGCGGGCGGGTTGGTGGGGCGTCCCGACGTGCCCGCGTTGCCCATCCCGTTCCTCGGGCTCGTGCTCGGCTACTGGGCGGTGAACCGCGCCATGGTGGCGCTGGCCGTGGCGTGGTCGTCGGAGCGCGGTTGGTGGGTGACGCTGCGCGAGGACTGGTTGTACAAGGCCCGGCTCGAGCTCGACGCGGCCTCGTTCCTGCTGACGCCGCTCATGGTGATCTCGTACGCCACGGTGGGCTACCCGGGCGTGGTGCTGTTCTTCGCACCGCTGTTCATGCTGCTGCAGTCCGAGCGTCGGTACGTCGAGCTCAAGCGCGCCGAGGCCGTGAACCTGCGCAACGCGCGGTTCGCCGCCAAGGGTGAACTCGCGGCCGGCATCGGGCACGAGCTCAACAACCAGTTGGTGGCCATCAGCGGTCGCGCCCAGATGCTGCTGCGCGACGCCGAACGCGAGTCGTTCGGCCAGGCGCCGCGCCACGCCCAGATCATCCTCGACCAGAGCAAGCGCATGGGCGCGCTGGCCAAGGGCCTCATGGATTACACCCGCAGCTCGGTGAACCTCGAGCCCATGGACCTCAACACGCTGCTCTCGGGCACCATGGAGTTCGTGCGCAGCGACAAGCGCTTCCGCGGCGTCGAGTGGGAGGTCGAGCTCGACCCCGCGGTGCCCGAGCTGCGCGGCGACTCGGGCCAGATCCAGGGCGTGTTCATCAACCTGTTCGTGAACGCCGCCGACGCCATGGCCGGGCAGGAGGGCCGTCGCGCGATCCGTGTGCGCACGCGGCACGACGCGCGCACCGGGATGGTCGAGACGGTGGTCGAGGACACCGGCCCGGGCATCCGTCGCGAGCATCTGCCGCGCATGTTCGAGTTCATGTTCACCACCAAGCCCGACGGCCACGGCTTCGGGCTCTCGACCTCGTACCGCACGATCGAGAACCATCGCGGCCGCATGACGGTCGAGAGCGAGCCCGGGCACGGGGCCCGCTTCACCGTGACGCTGCCGGTCGTGGGCACGGGGAGGGCGGCCTGATCCCCGGCACCGCGGCCACCTCGGCGCTGGTCTCCCGCGTGGACTTCGGCGGCGTGCGCCTGCTCACCGACGACGGCGCGACGTTCGAGGCCACCGTACCGGGGCGGCTGCGCGGGGCGCGCAAGGCGCTCGGCAACGCGGTCGTCACCGGGGACCGCGTGCGCGTGGGATGGGAGGGCGAGCGGGCCGTGGTCGAGGGCGTGGAGCCGCGTCGCAACGCGTTCTCACGGCGCGCGGCCGGCGAGCGCGACGACGAGCAGGTCGTGGCCTCGAACCTCGACCAGGTCGTGATCGTGACCGCCCTGCACCGCCCCGACTTCAAGCACGGTCTGGTGGATCGCGTGCTCGTGCAGGCCGAGCGCGCGGGGATCGCGGCCCGGCTCGTGCTGAACAAGGTGGACCTCGACGAGGGCGACGAGGCCGCGGGCATCCTCGCCGAGTACGCGCACGCCGGAGTGGCGGGGCATGCGACCTGCGCGCTCTCCGGGCGAGGCGTCGAGGAGTTGCGCGCCCACTGCGAGGACCGGCGTACGCTGTTCGTGGGGCACTCGGGCGTGGGCAAGAGCACGTTGCTTCACGCGCTCATGCCGCACGAGACCATCGCGCAGGGCGAGGTGAACGAGGTCACCGGCAAGGGACGGCACACGACCACGGCCGCGGTGCTCTACCGGCCGCGCCCCGGCACCGAGGCGATCGACACCCCGGGTGTGCGGGCGTTCGCGCTCTGGGACGTGGATGCGGCCGACCTCGCGCGGTATTACCCTGACCTGCGGCCCCATCTCGGGGGCTGTCGGTTCGGCGACTGCCGCCACGACCGCGAACCCGGTTGCGCCGTGCGCGCCGCCGTGGAGCGCGGCGAGGTGGACGCGCGGCGGTTCGCCCACTACTGCAAGTTGCGCGACGAGTTGGCCGGGGGTTCGCACTGAGCGGCCCTCGTCGCGAGGGGGATGCCTTGACCTCGCCGTTCCAGCCCGCGCTCACGCACCTCGAGTGCTTCGACTGCCACGCGACCTGCGACCTGTCGCAGCCCCGTTCGACCTGTCCGGCCTGCGGCCGACCGTTGGTGGCGCGCTACGACCTCGCGCGGGTGCGCGCCACGGTGCCGCGCGACGCGCTCGGGCGCTTCGGCACCGACCTGTGGCGCTATCGTGCCGTGCTGCCGTTCGCGCCGACGTTCGCGGCCGTGCGCATGGGCGAGGGCGGCACGCCGCTCATGCCCTTGCACCGGTTGGCCGACGATCTCGGTCTGGGCGAACTGTGGATGAAGGAGGAGAGCCCCAACCCCACGCAGTCGTTCAAGGCGCGCGGGCTCGTCATGGCGGTGAACGGGGCCGTGGCGTGGGGACGTCGCGGCATCGCCCTGCCGTCGGCCGGCAACGCGGGCAGTGCTGCCGCCGCCTACGCCGCGGCCGCCGGGCTGCCGTGCCGCGTCGCGATCCCCGACGACACGCCCGAACCGTTCGTGCTCGAACTCGCGGCGTTCGGCGCCGAGGTGCGGCTGGTGCGCGGCACCATCGCCGACTGCGGCAAGGTCGTGGCCGAGTGGGCGCCCGCACCGGAGTGGTGGAACGTCGCCACGTTCAAGGAGCCGTTCCGGCTCGAGGGCAAGAAGACGCTCGGCTACGAGATCGCCGAGCAGCTCGGGTGGCGTCTGCCCGACGTCATCCTGTACCCGACGGGTGGTGGCACCGGACTGGTGGGCATGGCGAAGGCGTTCGACGAGATGGAGGCGCTGGGCTGGATCGGCTCCGAGCGTCCGCGTCTGGTCGCGGTGCAGGTCGCCGGCTGCGCGCCGGTGGTGCGCGCCTACGAGGCCGGCGCGACGCGCGCCGAGCCGTGGGTGGACGCGCACACCGTGGCCAGCGGGCTGCGCGTGCCGTCGCCGTTCGCCGACTCGCTCATCCTGGATGCGGTGCGGCGTACGAACGGCACCGCGGTCGCCGTGAGCGAGGAGGAGATGCTCGACGGCATGACCGAACTGTCCGCGGCCGAGGGCGTGTTCGTGTGCCCCGAGGGTGGAGCGACGCTCGCGGCCCTGCACCAGTTGCTGCGCAGTGGTGAGGTCTCGCCGCGCGACCGCGTGGTGCTGTACGACACGGGAAGCGGACACAAGTACCCCGAGGCCTGGCGGGCCGCGCTCGCGCGGCGCACCGCGGCCGCACGCACCGAAGGCTGACGCCTCGCGGGGCCGCGGCCCCGCCAAACGAGGAGGGACGCATGGCACGGGTGACGTTCGAGGTGCGGTTGCCGGTCACAGCGGCCGAGGCGTTCGCATGGCACGAGCGCCCGGGGGCGTTCGAGCGGCTCTCGCCGCCGTGGCAGCGCGTGCGCGTGGTCGAGCGCGAGGGCGGGATCCGCGACGGTGCGCGCGTGACGCTGGACCTCGGGTTCCCCGCCGGACGCTGGCGGCTCGAGCATCACGATTACCGAGCCGGCGAGGCGTTCCACGACCGTCAGCTCGCAGGGCCGTTCGCCACGTACGAGCACGCGCACCGCTTCCGCGACGACGGCGCCTCGAGCGTGCTCTCGGACTCGCTGCGTTTCGAGCTGCCGTTCGCACCGCTCTCGCTGCCCGCGGAAGCCTTCGTGCGCGACGAGTTCGCGCGTCTGTT
Organism: Candidatus Eiseniibacteriota bacterium; assembly: GCA_041184705.1. Taxonomy (GTDB): domain Bacteria; phylum Eisenbacteria; class RBG-16-71-46; order RBG-16-71-46; family RBG-16-71-46; genus JAIOPA01. The sequence goes on along the minus strand of JBEGJG010000041.1, from coordinate 7,181 downwards.
CGCGTGGCGCCATCGCGTGACGCGGTTCGACCTCGAACGTCTGGCCGCGCGTCGCGGGCCGCGCCTGGCCATCGGCGTCACGGGGGCCAGCGGTGGCATCGGGTGCGAGCTGTGCGCGTTCCTGTCCACGCAGGGGCATCGCGTGGTGCGGTTCGTGCGCGGGCGCGCCGCAGGGGCCGACGAGGTCGCGTGGGACCCGGCGCGTGGCACGCTCGACCCCGAGCACCTGCGCGGGCTCGACGCGGTCGTGCATCTGGCCGGTGCGGGCATCGCCGACGCGCCGTGGAGCGCGGAGCGCAAGCGCGAGCTGGTGGAGAGCCGTGTCACCTCCACCGCGCTGCTCGCACGCGCCATGGCCACGGTGGGATCGGGGGGGCCGCGCACGCTCGTCTCGACCTCGGCGATCGGGCTGTACGGCGACCGCGGGGACGAGAAGCTCACCGAGTCGAGCCCACCGGGCGAGGGCTTCCTCGCCGGGCTCGCGCGCGAGTGGGAGGCGGCGGCCGAGCCCGCGCGTCAGGCCGGGATCCGCGTCGTGCATCCGCGCATCGGCATCGTGCTGTGGCCGCAGTCGGGCGCGCTCGAGAAGCTGGCGCTGCCGTTCCTGTTCGGGGCCGGGGGACCGCTCGGCGACGGGCGGGCGTGGTGGAGCTGGATCACGCTGCACGACCTGCTCGATTCGTTGTTGTGGGCGGTCGAGGACGAGCGCGCGAAGGGGCCGTTCAACGCCGTCGCGCCGCGGCCCGTGCGCCAGCGCGACCTCGCGCGCGCGCTCGGGCGCGTGCTGCAGCGGCCCGCGTTGGCCCCGGCTCCCGCGTTCGCGTTGCGCACGATCCTCGGGCGCGAGCAGGCCGACGAGATGCTGCTCTCGAGCCAGCACGTGCTGCCGTGGGTGCTCGAGGCGGCCGGGTTCGCGTGGCGCGACCCCGAACTCGAACCGGCGTTGGCCGCGCTCTACGGCCGACCGCGTCTGCGCGCACTCGGCACGCCGTGAGCGGACCGGTCCGCGCTGGGGTATCGTCCTCGTCATGATCCCCGCGCTCCGATTCGATCAGGTCGTCAAGGAGTTCCCGCTCGGCGAGCAGCGCGTTCGCGCGCTCGACGGGTTGTCGCTCACCATCCCGCCGGGCGGCTTCACCGCCATCGTGGGACGCAGCGGCTCGGGGAAGAGCACGCTGCTCAACCTCGCCGCCGGGATCGACGCGCCGAGCGCGGGCGAGGTCTGGGTCGAGGGCCGCGCGCTCTCGACGCTCGACGACGATGCGCTCACGCGGTTGCGTCGCGAGCGCGTGGGTGTGGTGTACCAGTTCTTCCACCTGCTCCCGACCCTCGACGTGCGCGAGAACGTGGCGCTGCCGCTGTTGCTCGAGGGGCGTCCCGAGCGATCCGCACTCGAGCGCGCCGACGCGCTGCTCGCCGAGGTCGGCATGAGTGCGCGGGCCACGGCGCGTCCGCACACGCTCTCGGGCGGCGAGATGCAGCGTGCCGCCGTGGCGCGTGCGCTCGTGCACGAACCGGCGCTGGTGCTCGCCGACGAGCCCACCGGCAACCTCGACAGTCGCGCTGCCGTGCAGGTCGTGGAACTGCTCGCCGACCTCGTCCGTCGTCACGGTTCGACGCTCGTCATGGTGACGCACAGCCGCGAGGCGGCCGAGGCCGCCGACCGTGTCGTGACGCTGTCCGACGGTCGCGTGGTGTCCGACACCGCGGCGGCGGGGCACGGCGCGTGATCGCACTGCTGCGCGTGCTGCTGTTGCGCCGACTGGCGCGCGACCGCGTGCGTGTCGCGCTCACGGTGCTCGGCGTCGCGCTCGGCGTGAGCGTGTTCGTGGCGATCCGGCTCGCCAGTCGCTCGGCGCTCGCGGGCTTCGGCGACACCGTCGAGGCGGTGACCGGACGCGCCAACCTGCAGGTGGCGGCCTCGGCCGACGGTCTCGACGAGCGGCTCTACGCGCGCATCCGGCGCGAGCCCGGGGTGGAGGCGGCGGCCCCGGTGGTCGAGGTCAACGCGCTCGCGCACGCCGGCCCGCCGCGGGCGGTGGCCGCGGGCGACCCGTCGGCGTTCGACGAGACGCTCATGGTGCTGGGACTCGACCCGTTCGCGGAAGGCCCGTTCGCACGTCTCGCCGACGAACCCGACTCGCTCGACCGCGAGGGACTGCTCGCGCTGCTCGCGCGCCCCGCCACGGTGGCCATCACGCGCACGCTCGCCGCGCGCCACGGCCTGTCCGTGGGCGACACGCTGACCGTGCTCGCCTCGGGGGCGCCGTGCGCGCTCGAGGTGGTGACGGTGCTCGGCAGCGAGGCGCTGCAGCAGGCGATGGGCGGCAACGTGGTGCTGGCCGACCTCGCGACCGTGCAGGAGGTGTTCGCGCGCGGGGGGCGGCTCGACCGCGTGGACCTGATCGTGCCCGAGCGCGAGCTCGAGCGGGTGAGGTCCTCGCTCACCGCGTGGTTGCCCGCCGGAGCGCGCGCCGAGCGTCCCATCGCGCGCACCCAGCAGGTCGAGAACCTCGTGCGCGCGTTCTCGCTCAACCTGCTCGCGCTGTCGTTCATCGCGGTGTTCGTGAGCACGTTCCTCATCTTCAACGCGGTCGCGCTCGCGGTGGTGCGCCAGCGCCGCGACATCGGCGTGCTGCGCGCGCTCGGGTTGTCGCGTGGGCGGGTCGCGACGCTGTTCCTCACCGAGGGGCTGCTGCTCGGGCTCACGGGTGGTGTGCTGGGGGCCGTGCTGGGCTCGGTCGGGGCGTGGTTCGCACTCGCGCAGGTCGGGCGCACGCTGAGCTCGCTCTACCTCGTGGCCCAGACCACGCGCTTGTGGGTGGAGCCCGCCACGCTGCTCGCGGGCGTGACGATCGGCGTGGGATCGGCGCTGCTGTCGGCGCTCGCCCCGGCGCTCGAGGCGGCGAGCACGCCGCCCGGGGCCACGCTGCGCGAGGGCTCCCGCATCGAGGCGCGAGCCCCGCGCTACGGCGCGATCGGGCTCGCCGGGTTCGCGGTGCTCGCGGTCGCAGGAGCGGTCGCGGCCTGGACGATCGCCGTTCGTCAGCCGCTGGGCGGGTTCGCCGCCGCGTTCCTGGTGCTCGCCGGGTTCTCGCTGCTCGCGCCGCTGTGGACGCTGGCCGCCGAGCGCGTCGCCTCGCCGATCGCCCGCCGCTTCGGGATCGCGGCCGCGCTCGGGGCGCGCGCGCTGCGCGAGAACGCGGCGCGCGCGAGCGTCGTGATCGCCGCCATCATGGTGGCGGTCGGCATGCTGGTCGCGCTCACCGTGATGGTGGGCAGCTTCCGGCTCACGGTGGACACGTGGATCACGCAGACCATCCGTGGCGACCTGTACGTGGAGCCCGTCGGTCACCAGACGAGCCAGCGTGCGACCGCGCTGCCGCGCGCGCTCGTCGAGGGTGCCGCTCAGTTACCGGGCGTGGCGATGGTGGACACCTATCGCGGCAGCGTGATGACCGTGAACGGTCGGATCGCGAGCGTGGTGGGGGTGGAGTTCGAGGTCCAGGAGCGCCGGGGTCAGTTGACGTTCGTCGGGGGTGGCGACTCACGCGCGGCGCTCGAGCGTGCGCGGCTCGGCGGCGGGGTGATCGTCACCGAGAGCTTCGCGCATCGGCACCGCGTCCGCACCGGGGACACGCTCACGCTGCCCACGCCGACGGGCGAGGCCCGCGTGCGCATCGAGGGCGTGTCCTACGACTACAGCACCGACGCCGGGGCGGTGCTCATGGACCGCTCGCTCTATGCGCGGCTGTGGAACGACGACCGCACGCAGAGCCTCGCGCTCTACCTCGAGCCCGGGGCCTCGTCCGATTCGGTGCGCGCGGCGTTCCTGCGGCTGGCGGGCCCCGGGCTGCTGCTGCACGTGACCCCCAACCAGGCGCTGCGCCAGCGGGTGCTCGAGGTGTTCGACGAGACGTTCCGCATCACCTGGGTGCTGCAGACCATCGCGGTCGTGGTCTCGGTGCTGGGCGTGATCAGCACGCTCACCACGCTCGTGCTGCAGCGTCGTCGCGAGCTCGCGGTGCTGCGCGCCGCCGGGGCGCGGCGGTCGCAGGTGCGCACCCTCGTGCTGGTCGAGAGCGGCGTGCTCGGGGCGGCGGGGGCGCTGCTCGGATGCGTGGCCGGGTTCGTGCTGGCGCTCCTGCTCGTGCACGTCATCAATCGCGAGTTCTTCGGGTGGAGCATCCAGCTCATGGTGGATCCCTCGGTGTTCGTGCGCGCGGTCGTGCTCATGACCGTCACCGCCACGCTCGCCGGCCTGGTGCCGGCGCGCCTCGCCACCGCTCGCGACACCGCGGGCGCGTTGAGGGTGGAGTGAGGGTCGTGCGCGCGGCCGTGACCGCGTTCCTCGCACTGTTCGCCCTGGTCGCGGCGGCCCCGGCGGGGCCGCTCACCGACGAGGACGGCTTCCGTCTCGCGGTGCCGCCCTACGCGTTCTCGTTCCCGCAGGACCACGCCGCGCATCCGTCGTTCCGCATCGAGTGGTGGTACTACACCGGGCACCTGCGCGCGGGGGGGAGACGGTTCGGCTACGAGCTGACGTTCTTCCGGGTCGCGCTGCCGCCCGCGGCCCCGGGTGGATCGGCGTGGCGGGCGCGGCACCTCATCTTCCGCCACATGGCGCTCACCGACGAGCGTGGGCGGCGGTTCCTCGACGACGAGCGGTCGGAGCGACAGGCCCTCGACCTCGCGGGCGCCGACAGCACGCGCTACCTCGTGTGGATCGGGGACGACCACGTGGGTCTCGAGTCCGATCGCCTCACGCATCGGCTGTACTCGAGGTCGGAGTCGTTCACGCTCGACCTGCGTGCGGTCCCGCGCAAGCCCCCGGTGATCCACGGAGCGGGCGGCGTGAGCCAGAAGTCGGCGGGGGTGGGCAACGCGTCGCACTACTACTCGCTGACGCGGCTCGAGACGAGCGGGCGGTTGGTGCTGGACGGCGACACGCTCGCGGTCGAGGGGATGTCGTGGATGGACCACGAGTTCTCGAGCGATCGCATGCGCGGCACGCATACGGGTTGGGACTGGTTCAGCCTGCAGCTCGCCGACGGTCGCGACCTCATGCTCTACCGACTGCGTCAGCGCGACGGCGGCATCGAACCGTTGTCGTCGGGCACGGTGGTCGAGGTCGATGGCCGCACGCGCACGCTGCGCCTCGCGGACTTCGACATCCGGGCCACGGGCTCGTGGACGAGCCCGCGCACGGGCGGGCGCTACCCGAGCGGCTGGGTGGTGCGCGTGCCGGGCGAGCGGCTCGAGGTGCGGTTGGAACCCGTGCTCGCGGATCAGGAGTTGTTCGTGCGCGGCATGGGTGGGATCGCCTACTGGGAGGGTGCGGTGCGCGTGACCGGCACCGCCGACGGCCGACCCGTGACGGGGGACGGCTACGTGGAACTCACCGGGTACGCGGGGCGCACGCCCTTCTAGGGCATGGTGGACGGTGCGCGCCGGGTTCGCGTAGGCTCGCGTCCATGCGCCCCCTTCGCCAGTTCCTCGCGATCGCCGCGCTCGTCGCGGCCGTCCCCGGTTGCAGTGCCAGTCCCGAACTCGAGCCCGTTCCGCCCCCGAGCCGCGAACCGGCTCCCGAGCGCACGGTGCTCAACGCGGTGACGAGTGCCGCCGACTCGGTGGGGGCCGTGCCGGGATCGTCCGACGCCCTGTTCATCTACCGCTTCCGCATGACCTCGCCCGGTGGCTCCGCGGGCTTCGCGTTCCGCGACCGCGACCTGTCGTTCTCGTTCCGGCCGTCGCCGAACGCGTTGTACTTCCAGGTCGAGAACCTGCAGGGGCGCCCGGTGCAGATCGACTGGGACCGCTGCGAGTTCGTGGACCCGAACGGACGCACGGGCAAGGTGGGGCACAACACGACGCGCTGGCGCGACCGGTTCAACGTGCAGGCGTACACCATGGTGCCGCCGCAGCAGCGCTACAGCGACTACGTGTTCGCGCTCGACGACCTGCTCGACCCCGGGGCCTCGACCGAGACCCAGATGCGCAGGCCGCTGCTGCCCGAGGACACGAGCGCGCCCACGTACTCCGGCAAGACGTTCGGCGTGGATCTGGTGTTCCTCGTCGAGAACCAGCCGCGCACGTACAGCTTCCGGTTCCAGGTCCAGAGCGTCATCCCGCGTTGACGCCCGCCTCCCGGCCCTCGGACCCGCGCGTGACGCGAGGGCGGGTGCGAGGACCGTGGACCGCCGTGATCGTGCTGCTGGGCGCGGTGCTGGGGGCCGTGCTGAGCGCGTCTCCGGTGCGCGCCCTCGAGTTGCAGGCCCCGCGCTGGTCACGGGCGCGCATGGAGGCGGGACGCGCCGACGCGCCCCCGTTCCTGTTCGTCTACGGCACGCAGGTCGCCTCCGCCACACCCGTTCTGCGTGCGCAGGCGCTGCGCGTCGCACGGCGCGCGTTCGGGGCCGACTCCACACGCGTGCTCGCCGATCGCGAGGTGAACGAGACGAGGCTCGCGGACAGCCCGGTGTTCCTGTTCGGCGGGCCCGCCGAGAACGAGTGGACGCGTCGTCTCGCGCCCGCCCTGCCGGTGCGCTTCGAGCCGCGCGGGTTCCGCTGGCAGGGACGGCTCTACGACGCACCCGGGGACGCGATCCAGTTGTCGTGGCCGCATCCGCTCGCCCCCGAACGATTCCTGCTGCTGCTCGCGGGCAACACGCCGTCCGCCTCCGCGCCGCGCGGTGGGTTCCTGGACGGCGACGACGACTGGCGCATCGTGCGCGCCGACGGCCTCGCGCGAAGCGGCCGGTTCGCGCACGACGGTGGCAAGCCGTGGCGCTACGACCCCGCGCTCGACCGCGATCGCGAGGCCGAGCGGGCGCGTTACGAGCGTGCCCTGCGCGACGTGCCGGCGCGCGCGTTGCGCGTCCGCGCCCCCGAACGCGTCGGTGACGCCGCCGCGGTGGCCGCCGCGGCCGACGCGTTGCTCGAGCGCATGACCGCCGAGGGCTGGCCCGCTCGCGCGACCGCCCCGCGCACAGTGCTGGTGCTGCACCCCTCGCTCGAGGAGAAGGGCCGACAGACGCGCGTCACGCGCCCGGAGCACGTGGCCGACGCCACGACGGCGCACTGCGCGCGACCGTTCGGCCGCACGACACCCGACCTGTGGAGCGTGGCCGCGCTTCGTCTGCGGCAGGGTGGGGCGGTCGAGGGCTCGCGCTTCCTCGTGC
>JBEGJG010000040.1:0-12033 GCA_041184705.1 Candidatus Eiseniibacteriota bacterium | reverse complement strand
GATCGCGAGCACCTGCCCCGCCACCAACCGAGGGCCCTTCCCCGCCGCCCCGAAGTTCGGGACCGTCGGTTCCTCGTGCAACTGACGTCCGATACCGTGCCCCACGAGGTCCCGCACGACCGAGAAGCCGTGACGTTCCACGTGAGACTGCACCGCGTGGGAGATGTCGCCCACCCGGTTCCCCGCACGAGCCTGGAGCAAACCCTGCATCAGGGCCTCCTCCGTCACCCGCATGAGGCGGCTGGCCTCGTCCGACACCGCGCCGACCGCGAAGGTCCTTGCCGCATCGCCGAACCAACCCAGGTACTCCGCGCCCACGTCGATCCCGATGATGTCGCCTTCCTTCAGCGCTCGTTCACCAGGAACACCGTGGACCACTTCCTCGTTCACCGAGGCACAGATCGAGTGCAGGTAGCCGCGGTAGCCCTTGAACGCCGGCCGCGCGCCCAGGTCGCGGATGACCGTCTCCGCGAGACGGTCCAGCTCGGCGGTCGTGATGCCCGGGCGCACGGCCCGACCCATCTCCTGCAGTGTCCGGGCGACGATTCGAGCCGCCGCACGCACACCTTCGACCTTGTCCTCCCGAACGGCTTCCATCCGTCAGCGATCCACAGCCGCGAGCAGCGCGCTGTGCACGTCGTCCAACGAACCGATGCCGTCCACTTCCTTCAACAGCCCACGCACGCGGTAGTGATCCACGAGCGGAGCCGTCTGATTCTGGTACACCTCCAGCCGGCGCTTCACCGTCTTCACGGTGTCGTCGTCCCGCTGTCCCAGTTCCGTCCCGGGATGGTCGTCGCAGTGACGGCCGTCCTTCGACGGGGCGCTGATCGCGTTGTACACGCGCCGGCACTCCGGGCACTCCCATCGTGCGCTCAGCCGACGGACGAGTTCCTCGTCCGGCGCCGTGAGCGCCACGACCACATCCAATCGCCGGCCCCGCTCGTGCAGGAAGCCCTCGAGGGCGTCCGCCTGCGGAATGGTCCGCGGGAACCCGTCGAGCACGAAGCCCCCGAGGGCGTCGGACTCGAGCGTGCGCTCACGCACCAACCCGATCATCACCTGATCGGGGACCAGCAAACCCTGATCCATCAACTTACGAGCCTCGAGCCCGAGCGGGGTCGCGCGCGCGATGGCGTCGCGCAGCATCTCTCCCGTCGAGATCAGGGCCCACCCGCGATCGCTCGCGAGCCGGCGCCCCTGGGTACCCTTGCCAACACCGGGCGGGCCCAGCAGCACCACCTGCATGTCACATCCGCGAACGGCCACGGAGTCGGCCGCGCTTCACGAACCCTTCGTAGTGGCGCATCAGCAGGTGCGACTCGATCTGCTGCAGCGTATCGAGCGCCACGCCGACCACGATGAGGACGCTGCTCCCGCCGAAACCGAGCGCGGGAACCTTGAACATCGCGATGATCAGGTCCGGCAGCACCGCCACGGCCGCGAGGAAGACCGCGCCGGGGAGGGTGATGCGCGTGAGGACCCGATCGATGTACTCCGCCGTCGGGCGGCCCGGACGGATGCCCGGGATGAAACCGCTGTACTTCTGCAGGTTGCCCGCGAGCTCCTGAGGGTTCAGGACGACCGCGGTGTAGAAGTACGTGAAGAAGATGATGATGAACGCGTACAGGATGTTGTAGAGCCAACCGAGCGGGTTGAACCACTGGGTCAGCACCGCCATGGGGCTATCCGGCGGGAAGAAGCCCGCAACCGTCGCCGGGAGGATCATGAGGCTCGAGGCGAAGATGATCGGGATGACGCCGGCGGTGTTGACGCGCAGCGGGATGTTGGTGCTCTGCCCGCCGTACATCTTGCGACCGACCATGCGCTTCGCGTACTGCACCGGGATGCGCCGGGTGGCCTGCGTCATCACGATGACCGCGGCGATGACCGCGACCATGATGGCGAGGACCGCGACCACGGTGGCCAGGTCCAGCTGCCCGCCCTGCCAGCTCGTGATGGCCTGACGCACGGCGTTCGGGACGCCGCCCAGGATGTTCACGAAGATGATGAGCGAGATGCCGTTGCCGATGCCGAACTCGGTGATCTTCTCGCCGAGCCACATCACGAACACGGCACCGGCCGTCTGCGTGAGGATGGTCGAGACGTAGAAGCCGACCCCCGGGTCGGGCACGACCTGCACGCCCTGCGAGGCGCCCAGGTTCACGAGGAAGATCGCGTACGCGTACGACTGCACGATCGAGATGATGACCGTACCGTAGCGCGTGAGCTGCGTGATCTTCTTCTGGCCCTCCTCGCCCTCCTTGCGCAGACGCTCGAAGTACGGCACGACGGCGCCGAGCAGCTGCAGGATGATCGAGGCGGAGATGTACGGCATGACGCCGAGCGCGAACACCGTCGCCTGGGAGAAGGCGCCGCCCACGAACATGTCGAACCGCCCGAAGAGGGTGTTCTGCATGCTCTGGAACAGCTGCTCCACCGCGGCGGAGTTGACGCCGGGAGTGGTGACCTTCTCACCGAGCCGGTACACCACGAACAGCGACAGCGTGAAGAGGATGCGCCGCCGCAGTTCGGGGACCTGGAAGATGTTGCGAAGCTTCTCGAGCATGGTCCGGTCAGGCCTTGGGGTTCGGGGTGACCACCTTGCCGCCGGCCGCCTCAACGGCCTTGCGTGCGGATTCGCTCGCGGCGTCCACCATGACGGTGATCGCCGACTTGAGCTCACCACCCGCGAGCAGCTTGATGGGACCGCTACGGCGCACGAGACGCTGCGCCTTCAGCCACGCGGCATCGATGGTCGCACCGGCCGCAGCCGACGCGAGCTTGCCCACCTGCACCACCTGGTACTCGACGCGGGTCGGGTTGATGAACCCGCGCTTCGGCAGACGACGCTGGATCGGCATCTGGCCACCCTCGAACCACACGGGGATGCCACCGCCCGAACGCGCCTTCTTGCCCTTGTGTCCCTTGCCGGCCGTACCGCCCTGACCGCTGGCGGCACCCTTGCCGAGTCGCTTCGTGTCCTTCGTCGCGCCAGCGGCGGGACGGATCGTTCCGAGTCTCATGACGTCAGTTCTCCTCCACCTTCACGAGGTGGCGGACCTTGAAGACCATGCCCCGGATCTGGGGCGTGTCGTTGTGCACCACGGTCTGCTGCATGCGCCGGATGCCCAGGGCGCGCACGGTTGCGCGCTGGTCCTCCTGGTGACCGCTGGCGGACTTGATCTGGGTGATCTTGAGCTTACGCGCCATGGCCCGCTCGCTTCCCGAACATCTCCTCGAGCGTACGGCCACGCATGGACGCGACGTCCGAGGGGCGACGCAGACGCTTGAGACCGTCCACGACCGCCTTGCACATGTTGTGGGGGTTGCGCGAACCGAGGCACTTGGTGAGCACGTTCTGCACACCCGCGACCTCGAGCACAGCGCGAACGCCCGCGCCCGCGATGACACCGGTACCGGGAGCCGCCGGCTTGAGCATGACCTCGCCCGCGCCGAAGTGACCCACGATGAGGTGCGGGATCGACCCGCCCTTCGTGACCGGGACCGTGAACATGTTCTTCTTCGCCGCCTCACCCGCCTTGCGGATGGCGTCGGCGACTTCGTTCGCCTTGCCGAGACCGACGCCGACGCGACCGTTCTGGTCACCGAGCGCCACGATCGCGTTGAAGGAGAACCGGCGGCCACCCTTGACGACCTTGGCGCAACGGTTCACCTGGATCACGCGCTCCTGGAACTCGCTCTTCGGCTGCTCCTCACGCGGCTGACGCCGCTCCCGCTGGGGACCCGCCATTCCGCGCCTCCTAGAAGTTGAGACCGCCGGCGCGCGCGCCGTCGGCGAGCGCCTTGACGCGCCCGTGGTAGAGGTAGCCGCCGCGATCGAAAGCCACGGCCGCGATGCCCTTCTCCTTCGCGCGCTGCGCGAGGAGCTTGCCGACGGCCATGCTCTTGCCGACCTTGCCCGCACCCTCGACCAGCGACTTGATGTCGTCGCGGCTCGAGGCCTGGGCCAGCGTCACGCCGGTCTGGTCGTCGATGATCTGGGCATAGATGTGGATGGAGCTGCGGAACACCGACAGGCGCGGTCGCTGGGGCGACCCCGAGACGCGGTTCCGGATCCGGTAGCGACGGATCTGCCGCCGCTCGTACTTGTTGTGCTGTCCACTCGCCATTACGCCGACCCCGCAGCCTTTCCGGCCTTACGACGGATGTACTCGCCTTCGTACTTCACGCCCTTGCCCTTGTACGGCTCCGGCGGGCGGAAGCCGCGGATGTCCGCCGCCACCTGACCGACCTGAGCCTTGTCCGCGCCGCTGATGCTGACGCGCGTGGGATTCTCGACCTTGATGGTGATGCCCTCGGGGGGCATGAACTCGACGGGGTGCGAGAAGCCGAGCTGGAGCACGAGCTTCTTGCCCTCCATGTTCGCGCGGTACCCGGTGCCCACGATCTCGAGCGTCTTGGTGAAGCCGGTCGAGACGCCGATGACCATGTTGTTGATCTGGGCACGCATGGTGCCGAACGCCGGGTTGCGCGTGATCTTCTCCGAGCTGACCTTGACCTCGTTGCCGTCCACGACGACCGAGGTGGTGGCGAGCACGGGGTGCTGCAGTTCGACCTTGGGTCCCTTCACCTTCACGACGCCGTCCGCCACCGTGACGGTGACACCGCCGGGGATCGGGACGGGCTTCTTGCCGACGCGAGACATTCGGTGCCCCTCCTTACCAGACCTGGCAGACGAGTTCGCCGCCGATGCCCGACTCGCGGGCTTCGCGGTCGGTCAGGAGGCCGCGCGACGTGGACACGACCGAGACGCCGAGACCGCCCATCACGCGCGGGATGCGCGTCTTGGGCACGTAGACTCGACGACCGGGCTTGCTCACGCGCTTCAGGCCGGTGATGACGCACGTGTCGTCGCTCGTGTACTTGAGATACACGCGCAGCGTGCCCTGGCCTGCAGCCTCGATGACCTTGAAGTTGTTGATGAACCGCTCACGAAGCAGCACCTTGGCGAGCTCCTGCTTCATCCGCGACGACGGCACGTCCACCTTGCGGTGCTTCGCGCCGATGGCGTTGCGGATGCAGGTGAGGAAATCCGCCACGGGATCACTGACCGACATGGAACCTCCGTGGTCCAGCGTTCAACCGGACGTCGCCGGTTGCAGCCTGGCCCTTGCGTCCAAGGGGGACGCGACCCTCGGGAGCCTCGCTCCCGTCCGTTACCAGCTCGACTTGACGACGCCCGGGATCTGGCCCGAAAGCGCCAACTCACGGAAGCAGATACGGCAGAGTCCGAAATCGCGCAGGAACGCGCGCGGACGGCCGCAACGGTGGCAGCGGTTGTAACCGCGCACCTTGAACTTCGGCTCCCGCTTCCACTTCTCGACGATCGACTTCTTGGCCACGAAGAACCCCCTCGCCTATCGCTGGCGGAACGGCATGTTCATGAGCTTGAGCAGTTCCCGCCCCTCTTCATCGGTCTTCGCGGTCGTCACGATGGTGACGTCCATACCGCGGGTCTTCTGGACCTTCTCGATGTTGATCTCGGGGAAGATGATCTGCTCCTTGAACCCCACGGAGTAGTTGCCACGCCCGTCGAACGACCGCGGCGAGAGGCCACGGAAGTCACGGATACGCGGCACCGCGACGTTCACGAGACGGTCATAGAACTCGAACATCCGCGCGCCACGCAGCGTGACCATGCAACCGATGGGCAGGCCCTGACGCAGCTTGAAGTTCGAGATGGCCTTCTTCGCGCGACGGACCGACGGCTTCTGGCCGCTGATCTGCGCGAGTTCGTTGAGGGCCATGTCGATGTTCTTGATGTCGGAGGTCGCGTCACCCACGCCCATGTTGATGACGATCTTCACGAAGCGGGGCGCCTGCATGACGCTGTCGTACCCGAACTTCTTCATGAGCTCGGGCTGCACCTTCTCGGCGTAGTGCGTCGCGAAGCGCGGCTTCTCCTTGGGACCCGACGGCTTGCCCGTGGCGGTCTCATAGGTCGTCGCGGCGCCGCCACGACCACCCTTGCCGCCTTCCTTCGGGGCCTTCGCGCCCTGGCTCTTGCTCTTCTTCTCGTCCGCCATGTGCTCGTTTCTCTCCAGAGGACCCTTCCGTCGGTCCCCACCCCCTGGTGCCGGGGAACCGTCGTCCCACTCGCGGTGGGCTCGCCGTCGCGCCAACCGGCGCGCCGAACTCCTCGGTCAACCGCCCGCTCACGCGGACGGCTGCACCGTCACTACTCCTTGCTGATCGTGTCGCCGGTCGCGCGCGAGATACGCTCGCGCTTGCCGTCCTTCAGGACCTTCACCCCGACGCGCACACCACGACCCGCCTTGGGGTCGTAGAGCATGACGTTCGAGATGTGGATGGGGGCCTCCTTCTCGAGGATGCCGCCCGGCTGCGCCTGGCTGCGCGCACGCGTGTGACGCTTCACGAAGTTCACCTTCTCGACGGTGACGCGGCTCTTCGCCTCGTCCACGGAGAGGACCCGACCGGTCTTCCCCTTGTCGTCGCCGGCGATCACCATGACCGTGTCGCCCCTACGGATCTTGAGGGACATCAGATGACCTCCGGCGCGAGCGAGATGATCTTCATGAACTGCTTCTCGCGCAGCTCGCGAGCCACCGGCCCGAAGATACGGGTACCGCGCGGCTCCTTCTCGTTGTTGATGAGCACGACCGCGTTCTCGTCGAAGCGGATGTAGGAACCGTCCTTACGACGGACCTCCTTCACCGCGCGCACGACGACCGCCTTCGCGACCTCACCCTTCTTCACGGCGGCGCCCGGGATCGCGTCCTTCACGGACACGACCACGATGTCACCCAACCGTCCGTACCGCTTGTGATGCCCGCCGAGGACCTTGATGCACTGGGCGCGCTTCGCCCCCGAGTTGTCCGCCACGGTCACCATCGTTCGCAACTGGATCATGACAGGGCTCCCGGGTTACTTCGCACGCTCGACGAACTCCACGAAACGCCAGCGCTTGTCCTTGGACATGGGCCGGGTCTCCATGAAGCGGATCGTGTCACCGATCCTGCACTCGTTGTTCTCGTCGTGGACCTTGAACTTCTCACGGCGCCGCACGTAACGGCCGACGGTGGTGTGCTGCACGAGACGCTCGATGGACACGACCACCGTCTTGTCCATGCGGTCGCTCACCACCTTACCGGTGCGGACCTTCCTGCGATTGCGTTCCGTCGTCATGGTGATTCGGATCGCGCACGGCCTTAGCGGCCGGCGCGCTCCTTCTCCTTCAGCACCGTGAGCAGGCGCGCCATCTCACGGCGGCTCTCGCGGATCTTGAGCGGGTTGTCCAACTGCTTCATGGAGTTCCGGAACCGGAGGTTGAACAGCTCCTCGCGCAGCTCACCGACGCGGGTGCGGATCTCGTCCGGGCCCATCTCACGGATGGACGCGGCCTTCACGCGGGTCGCCATGCTCACTCCCCTTCCAGGTTCTGACGCTCGATGAAACGCGTCTTGATCGGCAGCTTCGAGGCACCGAGCTCGAACGCAGCCTTGGCGAGCTCGCGCGAGATGCCCTCGATCTCGAACAGCACACGGCCGGGCTTGACGACCGAGACCCAGAACTCGGGCGAGCCCTTGCCCTTACCCATTCGGGTCTCCGCCGGCTTCTTGGTGACCGGCTTGTCCGGGAACACCCGGATCCAGACCTTGCCGCCACGCTTGATGGTACGCGTGATGGCGACACGGGCAGCCTCGATCTGGCGGCTCGTGACCCAGGCCGGCTGCAGGGCCTGGAGCGCGAACTCGCCGAACGCGATGCTCGACCCGCGATAGGCCTTTCCGTTCATGCGACCGCGATGGACCCTGCGGTACTTGACTCGCTTCGGCATCAACATGGGTCGGGTCTCCTACCGAGTCGCCGGGGCCGCAGCAGCCGCGGCCTTGTCCAGCACTTCGCCGTGGAACATCCACACCTTCACGCCGCACGTGCCATAGGCCGTGTTGGCGGTCGCGCGGGCGAAGTCGATGTCCGCGCGCAGGGTGTGCAGGGGCACGCGCCCCTCGCGATAGGTCTCGAAACGGGCCATCTCCGAACCACCGAGACGACCGGTGCAGTTCACGCGGATGCCCTGGGCACCGGCGCGCATGGACGAGGCGATCGCCTTCTTCATGGCGCGACGGAACGACACGCGCTGCTCGAGCTGCTTGGCGATGTGCTCGGCCACGAGCTGGGCGTCGAGGTCGGCGCGCTTGATCTCCTCGATGTTCAGCTGGACCTGCTTCTTGGTCAGCTGCTTCATCTCCTCGGAGAGCTTGTCGACCTGCTCACCCTTGCGACCGATCACCAGACCCGGACGCGCGGTCTTGATGCCGATGGTGATCTTCTCACCCTTGCGCTCGATGGTGATGCGCGAGATGCCGGCCTGGTAGAGACGCTTCTTGAGGTACCGCTTGATGAGCAGGTCCTCCTTCAGCATCTCCGGGTAGCCGCGCTTGGCGAACCAGCGCGAATCCCAGGTCTTGACGATCCCGAGGCGCAGGCCGATCGGATTGGTTTTCTGCCCCATGACTTACGACTCCCTCGTGGCCACGGTCACCGACACGTGGCTCGTGCGCTTGAGGATCGGCGTGGCACGGCCCTGCGCGCGCGGCAGCCAGCGCTTCAGGGTCGGCCCGGCGCCGACGACGGCTTCCTTCACGTACAGGTCCTCGGCGCGCACCTTGCCCTCTTGGAGCGCGTTCGACACCGCGGACTTGAGCACCTTCTTGACGATGCGGGCACCGAGCTTGGGCGTGAACTGCAGGGTGATGTCCGCCTGCTCCACGCTCATGCCACGGATGAGTTCCAGCACCTGGTTGCACTTGCTGGGCGTGATGCGCACGTAGCGCTGAATCGCTTTCGCTTCCATGATCACTTCCCGGGCGTTTCGACCGTTTTGGCCTTCTCGGTGTGCCCGCGGAAGATCCGCGTCGGCACGAACTCACCGAGCTTGTGCCCCACCATGTTCTCGGTCACGTAGATGGGGATGAACTTGTTGCCGTTGTGCACCGCGAGGGTGTGTCCGACGAACTCGGGCAGCACCGTGCAGCGACGAGCCCAGGTCTTGAGCACGCGCTTCTCGCCGCTCCGGTTCATCGTCTCGATCTTGCGAACGAGGGAGTCGACGACGTACGGCCCCTTCTTGATTGAACGCGCCATCTGTCTGTGGCTCCCTTACTTCTTCCGGCGGCGCACGATGAGCGTATCGCTCAGCTTGCGACGGCGGGTCTTGAGGCCCTTGGTGATCTTGCCCCACGGCGAGCACGGGTGACGGCCG
This sequence comes from Candidatus Eiseniibacteriota bacterium, assembly GCA_041184705.1. Classification (GTDB taxonomy): domain Bacteria; phylum Eisenbacteria; class RBG-16-71-46; order RBG-16-71-46; family RBG-16-71-46; genus JAIOPA01. The sequence continues at coordinate 2,783 of JBEGJG010000040.1, read as the reverse complement.
CCCGAGGTCTTGCCTTCGCCACCGCCCATGGGGTGGTCGACGGGATTCATCGCGACACCGCGCACCGACGGGGCGTAACCGAGCCAACGGCTGCGGCCGGCCTTACCGAGCGAGCGGTTCTCGTGGTCGAGGTTGCCGACCTGACCGATGACGGCGCGGCAGTTCACGTGGAACTTGCGCACCTCACCGGACGGCAGACGCAGCTGGGCGTAGTCGCCCTCCTTCGCCATGAGCTGGCAGAAGGCGCCCGCCGAACGCGCGATGCGCGAACGGCGACCCGGGTACAGCTCGACGTTGTGCACGTTCGTGCCGACCGGGATGTGGCGGAGGCTGAGGCAGTTGCCGTTCTGGATCTCGGCGGTCGGACCCGACATGAGCTGGTCGCCCACCTTGAGGCCGTCGGGCGCCACGATGTAGCGGCGCTCACCGTCCATGTAGTGGAGCAGCGCGATGCGAGCCGAGCGGTTCGGATCGTACTCGATGCTCGCGACACGGGCGGCGATACCGTCCTTGTCACGGCGGAAGTCCACGATGCGATACCGCTGCTTGTGACCACCACTGATCCAGCGCATGGACACGTGGCCGTAGTTGTTGCGGCCACCCGTCTTGTGCAAGCGCTCCGTCAGCGACTTCACCGGCCGCGAACGCGTCAGCTCCGAGTAGTCCGGCATGACGGTGTGCCGGAGCGTCGGCGTGATCGGGCGGAATTTCCTGAGACCCATTGGTCGTTCCTCGTCGTCAGATCTGCTCGAGCAGCTCGATCCGCTGATCGGGCTTGAGCGTCACGATGGCCTTCTTCCAGTCGCTGCGGCGGCCGACCCAGCGGCCCTGCCGCTTGACCTTGCCCTGCAGCTGCATCGTCTGGACCGAGTCCACCTTCACGTTGAAGACGGTCTCGATGGCGCGCTTGATCTCGATCTTGTTGGCGTCGCGCGCCACCTCGAAGAAGTACTGGCGATACGTTTCCCGCAGGATGGCGCCCTTCTCGGTGATGAGCACCTTGCGGATGATCGAACGCGGATCCGTGCTCATTTCGCGAAGACCTCCTTCACACGGTCGAGCCCCTCCTGCGTGAGCAGCAGCTGCTCGCAGTCCAGGAGGTCGTAAGCGTTGAGCTGATGCGCGAGCGTCGTGTGCACGCCGCGCAGGTTGCGCACCGACTTCCAGACCGTGTCGTTCTGCTGGCCGACCACGAGCAAGGTCTTCTTGCCCGAGAGGCCGATCTTCTTGAGGACCGCAGCGACCTTCGCCGTCTTCGGCGCAGCGTCCACCGCGATCGCCTCGATCACGCTCACCGCGCTCTCACCCGCACGCAGCGACAGCGCCGACACGAGGGCCGCGCGCCGCTGGCGCTTCGGCATCTCGGTGCGGTGGCTGTGCGGCTTGGGACCGAACGCGCGACCGCCGCCCGGCATGAGCGGGGACGTGTTCGAGCCCTGACGGGCGTTACCGGTGCCCTTCTGCTTGAACGGCTTCTTGCCACCGCCGGAGACCAGGCCCTTGTTCTTGACCATGGCCGTGCCCTGACGCTGGTTGCCGAGGTGGCGCTTCACCGACAGCCACATCAGGTGCTCGTGCACCGGCTGGGCGAACAGCTCGTCGGGCAGGGTCGTGGTGCCCTTGTCCGCGCCGTCGATTCCGTAGAGCTTCGCGTTCATGTCCGTCAGCCCCGCTTGAGAACGTAGACGAGGCCGTTCGGCGGACCGGGGATCGCGCCCCGCACCAGGATGACGTTCTGCTCGGCATCCACACCGGCGACCACGAGATTCTTGATGGTGAGCGTCTTGCCGCCCATACGGCCGGGGAGACGCTTGCCCTTGATGACGCGCGACGGGTAGGCGGACGAACCGATCGAGCCCGGCTCGCGACCCATCGTGGGGCCGTGCGAGGCCGTGCCGGCCGTGAAGCCGTGGCGCTTGATGACGCCCGCGAAGCCGCGGCCCTTGGTCGTGCCCTCGACGTCCACGTGCTCACCCTTCTCGAACAGCGCGACGCCGAGCGTCTGGCCCAGGGTGTAGCTGGAGACGTCACCCACCCGGAACTCGCGCAGATGACGCGAGGCCGGGAGGTTCCGCTTCTTGAACTGGCCGAGGACCGGCTTCGAGAAGCGGCTCTCCTTGTTCGTGCCGAAACCGAGCTGGAGCGCGGTGTAGCCATCGCGCTCGGACGTCCGGATCTCCGTCACGGTGCACGGTCCGGCCTCGATCACGGTCACCGGTACGACGTCGCCCTTCTCATCGAAGAGCTGCGTCATCCCGATCTTCTTCCCGATGATACCCATCATGTTCGTGAGGTCCTTTCACGGAGGCGCACCCCGGGGACGTGGTCCCCGTTGCCGTCGCTCCGCCCGGTGTCCCGGGTTAGGTCTTGATCTCGATGTCGACACCCGCGGGGATGTCGAGCTTCTCCAGGGCCTCCATCGTCTGGCCCGTGGCGCGAGTGATGTCGATGAGCCGCTTGTGGATGCGGATCTCGAACTGCTCGCGCGACTTCTTGTCCACGTGCGGGCTACGGAGCACGGTGTACACGCTCTTGCGGGTCGGCAGCGGCACCGGACCCGACGTGACCGCGCCCGTGCGACGCGCCGTGTTGGCGATGTCGCGCGCCGACTGGTCGAGCGTCGCGTGATCGTAGGACTTCAGCTTGATGCGGATCTTCTGAAGCATGTTGACCCCTTACTCGACGATCTCGGTGACGACGCCAGCGCCGACGGTGCGGCCACCCTCGCGGATGGCGAAGCGCAGCTCCTTCTCCATCGCGATCGGCGTGATCAGCTCCACCAC